>PQAK01000179.1 GCA_003105225.1 Deltaproteobacteria bacterium
TTCCCCGCCGCCGCCGACGAACAGGAACCTTGCCGAGGGGACCGCGGAGAGAATGAGGGGGACGGCATCCAGGAAATTGGCAACTCCCTTCACGGCCCGGTTGTAGTTGGCGACCATGCCCGTCACCAGGTGTTCATCCGTGAATCCGAGCTCTCTCCGCGTAACCTCCTCCATTCCCGAGGAGGCCGGGTGGATGTCCACCCCGTTGTTGATCACCGCGATCCTGGATTCCTCGACGCCTTCCCGATCCAGCACCACTTCCTTCACCGCCTCCGACACGCAGACGATCTTGTCCGGAAGCGACCGGGTGGCGCGCAGCCAGGCATATTCGTGGAAATTCCAATCGAACCCTTGATCCTCCCGGTTTTCCACGAGCGTCCGGATCTTTCCGGAGAGCTTCAGCATCCTTCCGTAGAGGATCGACCAGAAAAAATAGGCGTGAACGATATCGGGACGGTCGTTCTTCAATTTTCCGTTCAGGAGCGCGAGGTAGCGGAGCTGCGCGGCAGGGTAAAACCGGAAGATCCGGGACGGGGGCAGGTAGTGGACCGGGACGTCCGGCGCCACGCGATCCCGCACCGGGGCGCTGCTGAAGATCGCGGTCCGCCAGTAGTCCTTATCCCAGTGCTTCAGCATGGACAGCAGGTGGTTCCCGGTTCCCCCGCCCAAGTCGTTCGTCAGGATCGCGATTTTCACGAAGGGAGCGATCGGAGCACTTCCGTCATCTTGCGGTTGAACGCTTCCGGGGAATACAGGTTTTCCACCAGCGATTTCATGCTGCCCGCGACGGAATCATAAACATTCCTGTCGTTCAGCCGGTTGCAGCTTTCCAGGAACGTGCTCCCGTCGGTGAACAGGAACAGGTCTTTCCCGTCGGTCACGTCGAGCCCGTTGGCCCCCATCGGAGTCGCCAGCACCGGCCGGCCGACCATCCCGGCCTCAAGGATCTTGATCCTCGTCCCTCCGCCGGCCAATATCGGGACGACGACGATGCCGCAATCCCGGTAGAACGGCAGCACATCCGGGACATCCGGGTGCAGTTCGATATCCGGAACCGAATCGCACAGGGCCTTCACTTCGGAAGTGGGCGCCCGGCCCACGACCAATAGCCTGGCGTTTTCCACCCGCCCCGCTACCTTGCGGAATACGGAATCGACGAACCATTTCAGGCCTTCGACGTTGGGACCGTAATCGAGCGTGCCGATGAACAGGAACCGGTTCCGCTTCGGGTAGCCGTTGCCGAGGCCGTTGCCTGCGGCGATGCCGCAGGGAAAGATGTTGGGAACGACGTGGGCGTTGGGAAGGCCCCCGTCCCCCGCCACGTTCTTCAGGTCGTGGCGCGTGACGAACAACGCGGCTCCGAAGCGCAGGCATTTCTTTTCGTAATTCACGAGCAGGTGTTTCTGGAAACGGTCTTTCATCCGGGACAGGGGATTGGAGTCGTATTTCGCGATAAAACCGTACAGCGACTGGGAGAACACGTCGTCGTAATCGATCACCACCCGCTTGCGCAGGTTCTCCGGGAGCCGGAACAGCGGGACGGTATCCAGGATATACCGGCAGAAGACGAGGTCGTAGCCGCCATCCCGGATGATGGATATATAGGTTTCAATGTCCCGGGAAGACCATTCCGTGATCATCCACGGCCGTTTCCGGAGCAGCCGTTCCGTCCTCCCCGCGATTTTCTGGTGCCACCGGTTTTCCCTGTATCCTTCGCCGGAAGGATGCCGGATGAAAAATTCCTTGCGGAACACCCCCGCGGTTCCCGCATCGTCGGGCTTCGGATAAAAGTACAGCAGGTCCACGCTCCCGTATTCCCTGAAGAACCTGACGAAATTCATCGTCCGCATGTTTCTCCCGATGGTCTCGGGGAGCGGATACAGGAAGTCGATGACCAGGATCTTCCTGCGGTCGGTCGGATTCGGCTTCATGCCGTCTGCGCCATGATCTTTTGCACTTCAGACAAACCGATCGACCGGATGCCCGACAAATCCGCGTATGCCAGGAACCGCTCGACCCTGTCAAACAGCTCCTTCTCCTCTTCCACGGTTTTCGTGAAGTGCGTCAATCCGTGCTTCAGGGAAGGGGAATGGAAAAACAGGTTCAGGACCGGAAAGTCCATTTTCCCGAACGTCGCCGCGAGCCGGATCATTTTTTCGCTGGTGTCCGGCTCCGGAGAGAGCCACACCTTGTTCAGCAGGTTCAATCTATCCAGCACTCCCCGCAGCCGGAAATGCCGCAGCCGGCTGTCGGAAATCGCATTGTAGACGGAATCGCACAGCCCCTGGTTCGACTGGAGGTAGCCGATCGTGGCGGGAACTTCGAGGAGGGACTTGTCCGGGGCCGCACCATTGCCAATCGGGATCTCCCGGGGCTCCGGCGTCCAACCCGAGAAATCCGGGCCGTGGTACGTCTCCCAGTTGAGGTAAGGGGACACGGAGGTATCGACCTTGTAGCCCAGCCGGTGAATGTTGCGCGCGACCGTGAGGTCGAATCCCCACCTTCCCGTCCGGAAGGAGACCGGCTCCACCCCGAAATTTTCACGGATCTTCGCATGGAGGGATACCATCTTCCGGTACTGGAGCTCCGGATCCAGGCGGAACAGCATCGTGTTCTCGACGCATCTCTTTTCCTCGAAGGGAGGCGTGTTCCAGGGATGGAGGTGGGCGCCGATTTCGCACCTTCCGTCTTCCATGATGGTTCGCAGCAGGGAGCTGGAGCCGGCATCCGCTGCGACGGGATAGGAAACCAGGTAGGTCGGCTTCGCCTTGTAGGCGTCGAACAGCTCCTGAAGCTTAAGCAGCCTCGGGATGTTCGACAACGCGGGGGCTGCGTCATAGTCGGACCAGTTGTCCTCTTCCGTATCGATGGTGATCACCAGGTGCATGGCGTCTCCCGTCTCAACATGCCGATGACGCGTTCCGGGTGACGGCGCAATCTGCATTGCGGGGGTCGCGGAAGCGGTCCGTTACCGCCTCGCGGACGGCCGTCCTGTCCCGGTCTTCCAGGAAAGCGTGCGTGGGCAGGGTGACAAGCGTTTCGGCGATCCGTTCCGCGCCGGGACATGCCGTACCATGGAAATCGTCCCGGATCTCCGGAATGTTGTTGATCGACGAAGGGTACATGGGGCTGATGCCGAGAAGGTCCCCAAGCTCGCATAATTCCTTCTTCGATCGCTTGTCGCCGGCGTAGACCGGAAACCGCAGAAAGCTCCGGTCCGCCGAGTATATCGGCATCCTGCCCGCCAACCCCAGGGCATCCATGTAATAGGCCGCATTCCGGGAACGTGACCGGTTATGGAGCTCCATCTTCGCGCGCCAATCGTGCAGAAGGCCCGCCTTGAATCCCGTGAGCGGATGCACGGGGAACGTCCGGCAGAACCGGGTTTCCCCGATTTTGAGAAATGGCAGAAGCTTCGGGAACCAATAAAGCGATGGATGAAGGAAGATCGCCAAAAAGACCGATTCCATTATATCTTTCAGGTATTCGACAATCGAGACCCGGCTCGATTCCGATGCGCATTCCCGTATCGATTCCGCAATGTCCGCATCCGTCGTCAGGATGATCCCGCCGGAACCGCATGTGAGGGTTTTTCCCCTTCCGAGGCTGAAAAACGCCACATCCCCCAGCGTTCCCGGCTTCCCTTGGGGCGACTCGACTCCCATCGCCTGGGCCGCGTCTTCCAGGATATATATTCCTCTGCGCCCGCAGATCTCCCGGACCTTCGCGATATCCGACGGGATTCCGAAAAGGTGGGTGGGGATGACGCACAAGGTATCGTGATCCGCCAGTTCCGCCAGTTCGGGATAATCGAAGTCGAGCGTCTCGGGCCGGATATCGCACAATACAATCTCCAGTCCCGCCATCCGGACGGCCGATGGGACCGAAAAACAGGTATAGGCGGGAAGGATCACTTTCCTTCTCCGGGACATCCGCTTCAAGCCCGACAGGATCAGGAAGAGCGCCGCTTTCCCGGAAGACGCCAGGAACACGTGCTCCGTCCCGAAATGCTCCCGGATCTCGCGTTCCAGTCGGTTCGCAAGGCTGCCGTCCACGATCCCGCGGAACCCATGAAGCAGCTCCGTGGGCGAAATCGGCGCCGCGGTCGGGGGGATGGTCCGGCGGATCCTCAAGGGATGTTCCTGACGATCCTCGGACCGAGAATCCTGGTGACGCCCAGGGGCAATCTCTTCCAGATCTCGATCGCGAGATGGTATTTGCGGTTGCGCGGGGACAGGTCCGGAAGCTTCCCGCCGTTTCCCACCCAATAGCTCCACGGCATCGGCGTCGGCCGTGCTCCCCATTGCTCCTTGAACTTGTAGGTGCTTTCATCGGGCGTGGACCGGCCGAAATCGAACACCGCGTATCCCTTTTCGCAGGCGAATTTCAGGCAGGACCAGTAAAGCAGCATGTTCGGGCTCAGGCGGTTGTGCTTGCGCAGCGAGGACGCCCAGGGGATCTCGATCCGGTCCTTGAACCCGACGAGAAAGCCGGAAGCCACGGGAGCGCCCCCCAGGCAGACGGTCCCGATCCAGGAGCTCTCCGGGAACCGTTCCAGGATGTTTCCGAAAAACTTCTTCGGATAGACGGGCGTCCCGAGGCGCCGCATGTTTTCGGAGAAGACCGCGTGAAAGCCGTCCACCTCCTCTTCCCGCCCGATCCGGAACGTCATCCCGGCCTTCTGCGGCACCTTGACCTGGCTCCGGAGTTTCGAGGGAAACGATTTCCACAACTCGTCGACGGAAGCCGGGAGCGCCAGCCGCATGGAAACCTTGTGGCTCCTGGACGGGAATCCGTTGTCCAAAGGATGGTCCTGCCGGAATTCGATATGGTTCGCCTTGAGCGCTTTCGCCATTCCAACGGCCTCGGCGACGAGAAGGTCCCGGGTTGACTCGTCCTCGGCGCAGACGCCTCCATAATTGAAAAAGGGCATGGAAACGAGGAAATTTCCGAACGTGAAGCTTTTCATATGCACCAGCGGAAGGATCCCGTTTACGTTTCCGCCGCGATTCTCGGACAGGAGGGCATGGTAGGGGTGCCCGAAACTCGCTTCGACCACCGCTCCCCACCGGTAATCGTGATACAGGTTCGAGCGATCGCTGGCGTCGATATACCTGGCGATAGTCGCCGCGTCATTGGGGCCTGCCGGTCGGATGGGCATGTTTCGTACCTGGAGGTCTCGAGGGGACGTACGGGCGGAAGTCGGGTCGAAGTCGCTTCGCCGAACCTACAGCGATTCGGTCCAGAACAGGAAAGGGAGCGCGATCTCCGTTCCGCGCGCCAAGTTGCCGTTTTGCATCACCTTGCACGCGAGAAGATCCGTCCGATACTTCACGTTGCTCCACATCCTGCGCGCCAGCAGCGATGCGTGCGTGGCGCCGACCGGCTTGTTGAAGGGCCATTCCAGCAGTTCCGGCCACTCGCGCTCTATCACATCCCGCATCAGGGCGCACGCCAGGCGGTAATCCAAGGGCAACGTGATCATCCGCTCGATGATCTCGCGATGGCACATCGGGAAGAGGAGGAATCCCGCATCCGGAGTTTCCGCATACGGCCATACGCCTCCCCAACAGCCCAGCCTCTGCTCGATCTCGAACAGGTCGAGAATTTGAACTGCGTTGTCGGCGGGTGCGGTCGACAGCCAACGCCGGAAGACCGACAGAGTCTGCGCGGTTCGTGGTGCGAGGCAGCGTTCGAGCAGCCGTTCCGGCGTGATCTCGGTGTGCATCGTCTCGCCGGGCCGCAGGACCTCCCCGATCCGCTCCAGCCCCCCGATCCCTCCATCCAGCTGCGCGTAGGCGGGGTTGGCCTGGCGGAACATCGTGGCCGCCTGCCATCCCCGCAGTTCCCCGGTGCTGTAGCCGATGCGGAACATCCAGGCGTCAAGGTCTTCCTGCTTCGGCGGCGCCATCTGCGGCACGAAATGTCGCAGGCAGAACCGTTGGGCGATTCTTTCCGCGGTGTCCACATCGACGAAGGCGCCGTCATCCGGCATCGGAACGGTGAGCAGCTCCAGCCGATCCGTCATGTCCCTGGCGCAGGCGAGCAACATCCGGGAGTCCTGTCCGGCCGTCAGGCGCAGGTACGCAGGCGTGCGGTTCACGACGGCCGCGATGTTCCTTTTCGTGATGGCGGTGATGGACGTGACCGTTTCCTCGATGGATCCCCTGCTCTTCAACGGCTTCTTCGGCCAGTGCCGCACGTCCTGCCAGTGGGAAAGATCCAGGTAATGGTTCGGCAGCAGCCGATGGATGTTGTGCCGCGGCGTCAGCACGAGGGGATACATCGCGTTGGTATGGGGAATTCCCAGCGCCCGGGCAAGCTCGAGCCGGCAGCGGGTCCGGTTGTCATGCGGGATCAGGTTCGGCGTCGAGGCGACGATCTCCTTGTGGGGGCAGTAGACGACGGACATCGAACCGCAGGGGTCGAGGTAGAGGCGGGGATGCCGTCCTCCGACGAGCGCCGCGACGAACTTTCCGCCGAAACCGTACACGAACTCCTCGACGCCCGACCCCGCGGGATCGGAATCTTCGGGAACGGTCAGGGTGTCACCCTCGGACAGGAGCAACCCGTCCTTGCCGATCGGGTATCCCAGCAGCCAGCCCCGTTCGCCGCCGTCGGCGCCGAACAGCCGGATTCGCGGAAGCGACGGGTGGCTCCCCAGGACCCACCCTCCGATCCTTTCCTCATCCCAGCCCTGGGGCACGAAGGCGTCCGCTCCGCCGAGGAGGAACTGCCCGACGAGACGGGAAAAATCGAATGCCCGATTTGTCGTTACCGGCTTACGCATGTATAGAGATGATCCTCTTGATCCGGTATTTCAGCTCTTTTTCCAGGTTCTGCCGGTTGCGCCTCGCCCATCTGCAGACATCCGACGCGCATTTCAGCTTGTCCGGCATTCCGATCGGGCTGCGGAGAATCGCCCGGTTCCATTCGAGGAACCATCTCCATCTCGGCGTCTGGATCTTGCCCCTCTGGCCCGGATCGAACCATGCCGCGCGGTCCTCCCACCCGGGGTTGGCCCGAACGGAGGTAAGCGGGTGATCCCGGCGGAAAAACAGACACTCCGGAATTTCATGAAACCGGCCGTGGAGAGCGATTTCCCCAAGGAGAATCATGTCCGAGGCCGGGTAGGTTCCGATCAGCGGCGTCCGCCGCAGCATGCGTGCGCGGAAGAGGCCCAATACCGGGTTGCACTCGTTGGGATTGGAATGATACTCCAGGAACCTGCGGAATCGCCGGCAAGGATCCCGGTCGCCCAGGTTCGGCCGTCCGATGATGCTTCTCATCGGCAATCCGTTCTCATCGACGAACAGGGTCCGCGTGTAACACAAGGCCACCTCCGGGTGATTCTCCAGGACCTCCACGCATCGCTCCAGCAAGGTCGGCGCCCAGACATCATCGTGGCACGCCCACTGGAAATATCTTCCCCTGGCCAGCCGGAACACCTGGTTGAAATTCCAGGCGCCTCCCATGTTTTTTTCGTTTCGGCTGAATCGGATCCGCCGATCCCTGTCCGCATAGGACCTGCAAATCTCCATCGTTCCGTCGGCGGAAGCATTGTCGGAAATGATGAATTCATAGTCCTCGTGGGTTTGGGCCAGGATGGATTCGATCGCCTTCCGGACGTAATTCTCGCCGTTGTAGACCGGCATCCCGATGCTGACCGAGGGAGCGTTCATTTTCGCGATATCGCTTTAGAGGGCTCCGGGGAGCGCCGAAGCGCCTCTATGCGTTTTCCACCGACTTTCCGGTATCGTTCAATCCGTCAAAATTCCATTTGCAGGGAACGAAGGTCGCTCCCCACCACTTGTCGATTCCCTTCTTCGAGAGTCCCCACCGGTCTTCGAGATCATTCCCCGATCGATCGGGATCCGGCGCCTTGATTTCGATCGTGGCGGCGTTCTCGAGCCCATCGTGATTGGTATCGTGTTCCGTGATCAACAGATCGCAGGTATTGATCCAAAGGTTCAGATAATAACGGTCCGGCAACAGGGGCAATAGTCCGATATCGACGTCGATATACCCCGTCCCGGGGAACAGCGTCCGGATTTCATGTCCGGAGAGCGCCGTCCCGAATGTCGCGACCCTCAACCCGGTATCGGTTTTCAGATTGAAATAGAACTCGGGTTTCGAGATCGGCTCGTTCACCACGTAATGCAGCCTGACTTTCAGGCCGTCGCCGCAGTAGATCTGCTTCTTCGGCTGCCCGCCCGGGGTCAGGAACTCGATGCCGGTGTAGCGGATGGTTCCGGTCCCTTGACGCTTGGGGACTTCGGTCAGATCGAATTTCGTATCCGGTTCGGTTTCGCCGAATTGGGAAACATAGTGCTGGATGACGTCCGCCGACCGGCCATCCTGCCGGAGCTCTCCCCGGTCGAACCACAGGACGCGCGGGCAGAGGTTCTCCACCGTCGACATCGTATGCGAAACGAAAATCACGGTTCGACCACTGTTCCGCAGATCCTTCATGGTGTCCAGGCATTTTTTCTGGAACGCGACATCGCCGACCGCCAACACCTCGTCCACGAACAGGACGTCGGTATCCAGGTGCGCGGCGACGGAGAAGCCGAGCTTCAGCCTCATCCCGCTGGAGTAATATTTGATCGGGGTATCCAGGAATCTTTCCACTTCGGCGAAATCGACGATCGCGTCCAGCTTCGATTTCACTTCCTTCTTCTTCATGCCCAGGATCGAACCGTTCAGGTAGATATTCTCCCGCCCGGACAGTTCCCAATGAAACCCGGTCCCCACTTCCAGCAAGGATCCGACCCGGCCCTGGATGTCGATTCGACCGCTCGTCGGGTACGTGATTTTCGACAGGATCTTCAGCAGCGTGCTCTTCCCCGCCCCGTTCCGTCCGACGATCCCGACGATCTCTCCCTTCTCCACCTTGAACGACACGTTTTTCAGCGCCCAGATTTCCTCCTTGACATCCCTTCCACGGAAGACGGCGCGCTTGGCGAAATTCACCAGCGCTTCCCGGAACTGGGTTTCCTTCTTCAATTTGCTGATATCGAATTTTTTTGACAGGTTACTGACGGTGATCGCATCCTGCATTTTCTTCTCCAATGGATATGGCTACGCGGTCGCCATGCTATACGATGTCGGCAAACTCTTTTTCCGTATTGCGGAAATAGGCCAACCCCAGGAAAAAGATCACCAGGGAAACGGCGATCGAAAACGACAACAGCACGAAATCAATATGTTTATCCGGGATGACGGTAGCCCGGAACGCCTCGATGATGCCCGTCAGCGGGTTGATTGCGGATATCCTTTGGTATTTTTCGGGCAGGATGCTGATCGGATAAATGATCGGCGTAACGAAAAGCAGGATCTGGATGATGAAAGGGATCGTATATTTGATATCGCGATATTTGACGTTCAATGAAGAAAATACCATTCCAAGCCCAAGGGAAAGAATGATCAGGGGGATGACCAGGACCGGCCATAGCAGCAAGTTCCAGCTCAACGGGATGCTGTAGTAAATCATGATTCCGAACAGGATGATCGAGGCGATGAAAAAATCCATCAACCCGGACAACGCCGCCGATGCGGGGATGGCAAACCTGGGGAAATACACCTTGGTCAGCAGCTCCGAATTCCCGATGAGGCTGTTTCCGGAGCTCCCGACGGCGGCGGAGAAGAACGTCCAGGGGACCAATGCGGAATAGGAGAATACCGGGTACGGGACCCCCTCGCTGGGCATCTTGGCGAATTTTCCGAAAAATATCGTGAACACGATCATCGTGGCGAACGGTTGAATGACCGCCCACAACGCGCCCAGGACGGTCTGCTTGTACCGGACCTTGATATCCCGCAGGATGAAGAAGTAAAACAGTTCCCGGTACTGCCACACTTCCTTGACGAATCCGAACCTGGCAGCGATCGAGGGTTTGGCGCTCAATGGTCCATACTCCTTTGCGGGGTTCTTCCCGATCCTCTGTGCACCGTTCATAGAATCATTTTCCTGCAGTAAAACCCTTCCGCGTACTTCCCCGGCGCGTTCGATTCCACCCCGCGAATCCTCAGCAGCGACAAAAACGTGTCTTCGGTGAACCATTGTTTATCGTTCTGCGACCGGAAATATTCGAGGATCTTCCCGGATTTTTTCCTGCCGATGGATTCCTCCAGGTGGACGAACAGGTTGGGCGATCCCAGGTCGCCGTCGTATTTCGGGATTTCATATTCGAGGATCAGGTGGTCCCGGAACGTGTTCCAGGTCAATTCGGAAATCAGCCGGTGGTCCTGGTGCAGGTCGTTCCGATAGTGGGTGAAGATCATATCGGGGGAAAATTCCTTTTTAAGATCCTCGAAACACTCCTTGATGTCGGCGCCGCAGTAAGGGAAAAAACTGTTCCGGAACCGATGGATGTCGATCTTCTTTTTCTTCAGACCGCTCAAGAAATCCTTCGCGCTGTTCAACGCCTCTTTCTCCCGGCGTTCATCCGAACTGAAAACCACCCAACGGACCGAGGCGTCTTTCCTGGCGCGGACCATTTTCAGGATCGTCCCCCCGCAGCCGATCTCGATGTCGTCGCAGTGGGCGCCCAGGCACAGGATCTTCATCGGGGCGCTGCTGTCCAGGGAGATTTTCAGCATCGCGGCGGTGTCTCAGGAACCGGAACCTTGGGAGATCACGGCCGTCCCCTTCGAGTTCCAGACCTGCCAGGGCGGATTTCCCTTCTGGTAGAACTCCTCCAGCTCCTGCTTGTCCTTGAAGGTATCCATCGACGCCCAGAAACCGTCGTATTTGTACGTGATCAGCTCTCCTTCGTCGATCAGGCGCTGGAACGGCTCGTTCACCAGCTCCTCTCCGTTCCGGATGAAGTCGAAGATGCGATTCGTGAAGGTGAAGAAGCCGCCGTTGATCCAGATGTTGGACCGGGACAGGTGCCGGATTTCGGAAACGGTGTCGTCGTCTTTCATGGAGACCACGTGGAAGCTGTGCCGCGGCTTCACGGCGACGAAGCTTGCGACCTTCTTTTTCGAGAGGAAGTTGTCGATCACGCAGGGAAGATGCAGGTCCGTCAGGCCGTCGGCGTAATTCGCCAGGAAGACCTCTTCCCCCTCCAGGTATTTCCGGACCGCGGTCAGCCGCTGCCCGATATTGGAAGCCACCCCCGTATCGGCGAACGTGATGTTCCAGTCGTCGATGTCCGTGTTGAACAGCTTGACCTCCTTCGATCCCTTGGACAACACGAAATCGTTCGACTGGCACTCGTTGTAATTCAGGAAATAGTTCTTGATCACGTCGGCCTTGTACCCCAGGCACAGGATGAAATCCTTGTGGCCGTAGTGCGCGTAGTATTTCATGATGTGCCACAGGATCGGCCGATACCCGATCTCCACCATCGGTTTCGGTATGGCGTCGGAAACCTCCCGCAACCGCATCCCCATGCCGCCGCAGAAAAGAACTACCTTCACGATTCCCTCCGATCGGTTTTCTTCATCCGCCGCTCACTCCCCCCAGAAGCGCTTCCGCTGCTCTTCCCTCAGGGTGTCGCAGAACCGGCCGGCGGGCAGCTCCACGTCCCCGTAGGAAACGGGCCGGTCCATCGGGATGTCCCGGACGAGGCGGCAGCCTTCCGAAAGCCCCATCGGGAGAAGCCGCTCCGCCCTCGAAACGTCGGCATTGTCGATCATCCCGTAGCAGGTATATCCCCCGATGCCGTCCAGTACCTCTCCCGCCTTGAGGTCCCGCTTGGCCAGGGTGATGACGTCGCAGACCGGCCCCCCCAGCGGGGCCACCGTGGCGTCCCGGAACAGCACGGCCCGGGCGACGGTCAGGGGGATCTCCAGGTGCGGCAGGTGGAAGGGGGTGTAGAACACGTAGAAGGGACCGTCCCCCATCTTGAAATACCGCATGTACTGCATGCGGATCGGGTTCTCGTTGTACCCGACGACGAACGCTCCCGTTCCCGGCTCCGCCCCCAGGAGATAGTCCACCAGCCCTCCGTTCAGCAGCTGCTCCGTCGGAAAGAGGGCCAGCGCATCCTTCACGTGGGCGCAGCGGGGACCGTACATCCCGCGCCTGCCGACCCGGAATCCCGTGGCGTTCGCGAGCACCGTCAGCTCCATCGACAGCTTGGTCCCGTCCACGAAGGAGGTGATCATCTTCGGCTTCTGGCCGTGCTTCTCGGCGAACTCCTTCTGCGTCGCGGGGGTCCGATGGGGGTCGTAGAACCCTTTCAGGTTGCCCGCGAGCACGGGCCGGTATCCGATGGTCTTCACGAACCGGTACAGGTTCATGGCCACGCCCGGCTCGTCCCCGTCGGTATTGGTGATCACCACCCCCGCCCGGTCGGCGTATTCCTTGAGGATGGGCCCCAGGGTGGCGTCCAGCTCCGCGTTCATGAGGATCACGTGCTTTCCGCTGCCGATCGCCTCCACCGCGACGCGGGCGCCGAACTCGATCTCGCCCGTCGCCTCGATCACCGCGTCGATGCCCGCCGCCCGGCATACCAGTGCCGCGTCCCCGGTGACGGCAACCCCGCCCTTTGCGACGGCATCCTCGAGATCCTTCAGGGTTCCCGCGGTTGCGAAGGAGTCGATCCCTGCGTCCTTATAGGCCCGCTGCGCTTCCCGGATCGAACGGTTGGCGATTGCGACCAGCCGCATTCCCGCGATGGAGGAAATGACCTGAAGCGCGATGCCGCGCCCCATGTATCCCGCTCCGACCAGGCCCACCCGGATCGGATTCCCTTCCCGTTCCCTCTGCTCCAGCGCCTTGTCGACGATGATCATGTTCTTCGGGCTCTCCCTGTTTCCGGTCTGCGGATCGATCTTACGGAAGGAAATCGGGCCAATGCGCGTCCTTTTCCGATATCGTCGTGATCGGTCCCGGCCACTCGATCCCGAAGGCCGGGTCGTCGTATCGGACCCCTCGGGCGGATTCCGGCGCATAGCGGGTCGACGCCAGGTAATAGATCTCCGCGTCGTCGGCAAGCGTCAGGTAGCCGTGGGCGCACCTTTCGGGGATGTAGAGCATCCTGCGGTTTCCGGCCGACAGTTCCGCGGCGAACCAGCGCCGGTACGTGGGAGATTCGGGCCGGAGGTCGACGATCACGTCATGGATCGCCCCGCGCGTGCAGCCCACCACCTTGACTTCCGCGTGCGGCTCCACCTGGTAGTGCATCCCCCGCAGCGTGCCCTTCCTGCCGCTGAACCCGACGTTGATCTGGGAGATGTTGCCGTTCAATCCGCGTGCCCCGAATTCCTCCCTGCACCACGATCGGGCGAAGAACCCGCGGCTGTCCTCGATCCGCTCGAGTTCGACCAGGTACGCTCCCTGCAAAGGTGTGGGGGTGAATTTCACGGCGCCCTCTAGAAACCGATTCCCTCGTATTTCTCCACGGCGTCCGGGTCGATCAGGCGCCGGCCGTCGACGAACACCGGTTGCCGCTCCATCGAGGAGAAGAGCTCCGGAAGGGACCGGAACTCGTCCCAGCGGGTGACGAGGACAACGGCCTGGGCAGCCTCCACGGCTTCCCGGGCCGATGCGGCGTATCGAATGTTCCGGTTCCCCAACACCTTCATCGCCTCGTCTCGGGCGACGGGGTCATACGCCTGGACGCTCGCCCCCAGGGAGACCAATTCCCGGACGATCGGGATCGCCGGGGATTCCCTCATGTCGTCCGTGTCCGGCCGGAACGCGAGGCCCAGGACGGCGACACGCACCCCCGAAAGGGACGGGAAATGCTTTTTCAGGAGGCCGATCACCTTCATGTGCTGCCGCCGGTTGATCTCGATGACCGCGCTCAACAGGGGCATCGGCGTGCCGGATTTCTCGCCGTGGGCGATCAGGGCGTTCACATCCTTGGGGAGGCAGCTTCCGCCGAAACCGCACCCGGCCGCGAGGAACCCTTCGATTCCCGGCGCGTGGCGCTCCCCTCCCGGCAGGATGACGCTGATGTATTTCGACAGGTGGACCCCCTTCATCACGTCGACGACGTCGATCCCGCCGATGCCGGCGCACAAATTGCCGATCTCGTTGGAAAAGGAGATCATCGCCGCCAACAGGGAGTTGGAGGCGTACTTGATCATCTCGGCCGTCCGGGGGTTCGTCCGCAGCTGCGGGATCCCCGGGAAAGGACGATACAATTCCGCCAGGAGGTCGAGGCTTCTACTGTCGATCCCCCCCAGCACGATCCGGTCCGGGCTCATGAAATCGCCGATCGCCTCCCCTTCCGTCAGGAACTCGGGGTTCATTCCGACACCGAAATCCCTTCCCGCCTTCTTCCTCGAAGCGCTTTCCAGGAGGGGAAGAACCACATCTTCCGTCGTCCCCGGGACCACCGTGCTCTTTACGATAACGAGGTGGTATCCCGGCTTGTCTCCGAGCGCCGTCCCGATGTCCCGCGCAGCTTTCTTAACGAAGGAAAGGTCGATCTCCTTTCCGTCGAACGGCGTGCCGACGGCGATCATGGTGAGGTCCGTGCCCATCACGGCCGCCTTGAGGTCGGCGGTGGCCCGGATGCCGGGACCCAGATTCTTCTTCAGCAGCTCCTCGAGGCCCCGTTCGAAGAACGGAGGGATCCCCCGGTTGATCTTGTCGACCTTTTCCGCGTCGACGTCCACGCAGACGACGTCGTGCCCCTTTTCCGCCAGGCACACTCCCGTGACCAGCCCCACGTATCCCGTCCCGATGATGGAAACCTTCATCACGCATCCTCCGCGACGGAATTCCCGCCGTACCAGATCAGCGAGCGCTTCAGCCCCTCGTCGATCGTGATGGACGGGTCGTACCCCAGTTCGGTCCGCGCCTTCTTGATGACCGGGCAGCGCCGGTTGGGGTTGTCGATCAGGTAGTCCTTGTCGGTGCTGGCTTCCCGCACCACCTTGCCCCTGTATCCGAAAAGGTCCCTCGAGAGCGCGACGATCTTTTCGGCGAGCTCCGCCATCGAGATCTCCGGCCCCTCGACGCCGATGTTATACGCCTCCCCGTCTCTGCCCTTCACCAGGATCTTGTAGTACCCGACGACGGCGTCCGCTGCGTAGCAGAAGGTCCTCGACGGGCTTCCGTCGGACAGCATCACGATATCCCGGCCCGCCAGGACGTCCCGGGTAAAATCCGGAATCACCCGCCGGTCCGAAATCTTCAATCCGGGCCCGTAATTGTTGAAAGGCCTGGCGATCTTGACGGGCAGCCCGTGCTGCCGGACGAAATTGACGCACAGGGTCTCGCCGTACCGCTTGGACTCGTCGTAGCAGGCCCGTGGCCCGGTGCAGGAAACATTCCCCCGGTACGTCTCCGGCGTGGGGATGTTCCCCGGGGTCGGATCTCCGTAGATCTCGCTGGTGGAATAAAAGAGCAGCCCTTCCACCGGTTTCCCCTTCTCCTTCTGCCGGACGGCGTATTCCAGGAGAATCCGCAGCCCGTTCACGTTGGCATCCATCGTCTCGATGGGGCACCGCCGGTAATACGTGGGGGAGGCGATGCACGCGCCGTGGATGATGTAGTGGAAGTCCGCCATATCCGGAGGGAGGGGATGCGTCACGTCATGTTTCACGAGGGCCAGGTGCGCCCGCCCGTCCAGCGCCTTCATCCAGTCCGGGACCCCCCGGACGAAGTTGTCGTGGACGGTGAGGCGCACCGCGTCCTTGCCGCCTGCGCCGAGGTTCCAATGGGCGATCGCCTGGACGAGGTAATGCCCGAGGAACCCGGCCCCCCCGGTGAT
>PQAK01000180.1:0-177 GCA_003105225.1 Deltaproteobacteria bacterium
CACCACGAGCACCCCCGCGAAGGCGGTGTTCCACAGCCACCTGGCGAAAAGGGTCTCCTGGAAGAGGATCCGCAGGTTCTCGAGCGTGGGCGGCAGGTTGAAGACCCAGGGGTTGTTGGCCGGGTTGAGCAGGTCGATCGTCTCCTTGAACATCGTGATGAGCATCCAGTAGAACGG
>PQAK01000180.1:413-15597 GCA_003105225.1 Deltaproteobacteria bacterium
CCCCCGTCGATCCCGGTGAAGTAGGCGTAGGAGGCCAGCACCTGGGTCGAGTCGAAGGGCCCCCCCCGCGTCAGGACATAGATCACGATCATGTCCGTGAAGGTGAAGACCAGCCCGAAGAGGACGGCGATGAGGATGATCGGAAGGACCAGGGGCACGGTCACCTGGAAAAGGTGCCGGAGGGCGCCCGCCCCGTCCATTTCCGCGGCGTCGTGGAGGTCCTGCGGGATCGAGGTGAGCCCCGCGAGGATGATCACCGTGGCCAGGGGGAGCAGGCGCCAGACGTGCACCGTGACGACCGACGCCATCGCAAGCGCCGGCTGCCCCAGCCAGATGGGCCAGGCGCCGGGGGCGAGGAGCCCGAGGGCCCGAAGCGTCCAGTTGATGACGCTGTAGACGGAGTCCAGGGTCCAGAGCCACCCGATGGCCCCCAGGGAGATCGGCGCCACCCAGGGAAGCAGGATCAGGAAGCGAACGATCCGCTTCCCCCGGAAATCCTTCATGAAGGCCAGCGCCAGCATCTTGGCGAAGATGACGACGATCCCCTGCGAGACGATGGTGAAGATGAACGTGTTCTTCAAGGCCGCGAGGAACGTGGGGTTGCGCAGGGCCCTCCCGAAGTTCGCGAGCCCCACGAACGAAAACTCCCCGGCCCCCACGGTGGCGTTGCTCACGCTGTAGTAGAGGGCCAGCAGGAAGGGGAACCCGACGAGCAGGACGATGTAGAGGACCGCCGGCGCGAGCATCGTCCTGCCGAGGCGCCGGTCGTCGTCGAAGAACCTGGCGATGCGGCGCGTTTTACCGGGCGGGACCGGCAGGTCGCAGGCGGGCACGTTCATTTGCGTTCCACCTCCGGGTTCCGTGGGATCCGATTCCCGGTGGCCCGGTCGAAGATGCGGAGGTCCTTCTCCCGCAGGGCGAACTCGTGGACCTCTCCCGGACGGATCCGCACCGGGAGCGTGTAGGGAAGGTTGGCGATTGCCTTGGCGCCGGAGAAGGGTTCCCCGAGGGTGCCGTAGAGGAGCCGGTCGGCCCCGAGGTTCTCCACGCGGGACACCTGGAACCGGAGGGGGATCAGCCCCTCTTGGGTCCGGAAGATGGTTTTGGGAAGAAGCTTCTCGGGGCGGAAGCCCACGACCTCCTCCCGCCCGTCCACCAGGTTCATCGGGGGCGAGCCCAGGAATCCCGCGACGAAGGTGTCGGCCGGGTCGTCGTAAACCTCCTGGGGAGTGCCGAGCTGGCGAACCACGCCCCGTTCCATCACTGCGATCCGGTCGCCCAGTCCCATCGCCTCCACCTGGTCGTGGGTCACGTAGATCGTGGTGGTGCCCACCTGCCGCTGGAACTGCTGCAGCTCGTCCCTTGCGGAGTTCCGGAGCTTCGCGTCCAGGTTGGAGAGCGGCTCGTCGAGGAGGAAGACCGAGGGGTCCCGCACCATCGCCCTCGCCAGCGCGACCCGCTGCCTCTCTCCGCCGGAAAGCTGCCGGGGCTTCCGGTCGAGGAGCTTCTCGATGCCGAACATCGAGGCCGCCCACTCGACCTTCCGCCCGATGTCGCCGCCGGGGAATCCCTGCGCCTTGAGCGGGAACGCGATGTTGTTGAAGACCGTCATGTGGGGATAGAGGGCGTAGCTCTGGAAGACCATCGCGGTCTTCCGTTCCCGGGGGGCGAGGTCCGTGACCACGGAACCCCCGATGAGGACGTCGCCCGAGGTCGGCTGCTCCAGCCCCGCGATCATCCGCAGGAGCGTGGTCTTGCCGCACCCCGAAGGACCCAGCAGGACCAGGAATTCCCCGTCCCGCGTCGCGATGCTGACGCCGTCGACGGCCCGGACCTCGCCGAACTGCTTCCGGATGTCCCGGGTTTCAACGATTGCCACGGAGGCTGCCGCCCTTCCCCGTCGATCGTTCCTTCAGAGCGCCCCCTTCTGTTTCCATTTCGCCCAGATCTCCCTGCAGCGCGCCTCCGCCTTCTTCAAGGCGTTCTCCGGGGTCTCCTTCCCGTACGCCGCTTCGGCGAACATCGTGTTGAGCACCCACGTGCTGAACACCTCGTCGATCGCCGCGTTCGCGTAACCGGGGTATCCCACATTCGTTGCCCAGGTGAGCACGTCCGCAAGCACCTTGTATTTATCCGGGGGCGACGCCTTGGGGTCATGGGAGATCAGTTTTTCCAGGTCGGGGACCTGCTTGGGGAAGCAGGGGAAGTTGTAGTACTCGCTCGCGAGGAATCCCTGGCGGAAGTTCCCGATGTAGTCCACCAGGAATTTCTTCGCCCCCTCGATGTTCTCGGCGAATTTCCAGATCACGTACACGTCCATGACGTGTTCCAGGCCGATCCGGCGCACCGGTCCCTGGGCCGCCTTGGCAAGCCCGATCCGCTTATGGATGTCCATCTGCTTGTTCTCGGCCTCCCGGGTCACCGAGATCGCATTGAGAACCGCGGACACCGTGCCGGCGAGCATCGCCCGGTTGTTCGAGGAAGCGTCCCAGGAAAACACCTCCGGGCTCATCGCTTCCGCGTACATGGCCTTCACGAACTTGACCGCCTCTAGGGTGTTCTTCGAGCCGAGGACCAGGTTCCCCCGTTCGTCCTGGACCGACCCCCCGAACGAGTAGAGGATGGCGCGCATCGCCATGCCGGTGTCGATCTCCGAGGAGAGTCCGATCCCCAGGGGGATCTTGTGCTTCTCCTTGATTTTGCGGCCCCCGACGCGCATGTTGTCCCACGTGTCGGGAGATACGCCGACGTCGCCCCACAGGTCGGTGCGGTAGTTGATGGGATCCGGGACGTAGCTGTCGGAAAAGCCGAAATACTTTTTGGTCTTCGGATTGAACGTGCTCTTGATGGCCAGGGGGATCGCCTTGCCGTATTTGCGCTCGCACTCCTGGTAGATCTCCGTGTGGTCGATCACCTGGTCCTCGTAGACCGGCGGCGGCCACAGGAACATGAACAGGTCATGCCCCTTCTTGGCCGAAACCTCGGCGGCGGCACGCGAGTTGATTCCCGCCAGCCCGATATTGTCGACAATCACTTCCGTGTCGTTCTTCTGCCCCCATTCCTTCGTGTACGTATTGTTGAACCACTTGTCGTAGGCGGGAACGAAGTGGTTCCACTGCAGGATGCGAAGTGTCTTCTTCGCCGCATGGGCGTTTCGGGGGAGAAGGATGTTGACGCCTAACCCCGCCGCCGCTGCTCCGAACCCTGCCGCTTTCATGAACTCCCGCCGGGACAGCCCTGCCGTTTTACGTTTCATCGGAACCCTCCTCTGACCATGAGCCCGGCAAGCCGGGGCACGCGGTTGCGTTACCAGTGAAAAATATTCGTTTTTTTGCATTTCATTTTATTAAGAGTAAGAACTGCCAAGAGGGGATTCGCACGTGGGCGTATTGCAGGATGGGGGCTACCAGCTTCCGCCGCCTCCGCCTCCGCCCCCCCCGCCGGAACTTCCGCCGCCCGAGAACCCGCTGCCGCTGCTGCGGGGCGACGACTGCATCGCGCCGGACATGGTGGTCAGGGCGGAGTCGAGGGAATGATGGAAGGCGGCCGGCCGGAACGCGCCGCCGCCGCCCGGGGAAACGTACCACTGCGGCGGTTCCTGGTAGATCCCCTCGAAGGCCTTCGCCCATCGGTCGGAAACGTCCAGGGCGATTGCGTAGGGGAGGTATTTCTCGAAAAGGTTCTGATCGTTCATCCGCTCGAGGCGGTCCTTCTCCGCCCTCAGGAGGAACTCCTCGAAGCCCTTGATCCGTCCCAGCGCCCTCACCCCTCTCAGGGTCTTGACCGGCATGAACGGGGCGAACAGGATCACGGCGATCCCCGACAACACGACGGCGACGGCGGCGCGGGAGGACGCGTCTCCTCCGAACGTCTTCGCGAGCCAGCCGACGACCCCTCCTCCCATCATGATGGCGAACCCTGCGAGGAGGTACCGGTGTTTCACGTTCGACGGATTCGCGGCGAAGCATTTCATCCTCACCAGGCCTTCGAACGCGGCGTTCTTCAGGTCATCGAGGTTCTTGTAAAACGTGTGATTCAGGTCGGAAACGCTCACCTCGGGATCGGTGCCCGGGAAGAGCCGTTCCATCAGCAGCCGCTCGAAAGGAGGCAGGTCCGCTCCCGGCTCCTTCGCTTTCCGGAGCAGGTATTCGGTCTTGTGGAAAATCAGGCCCGGGGACTTCTTCTCCTCGATCGTCAGGTACCGTTTCACGGCAAGGTCGACGACCGAGGCGGTGATGTCCCTCGGGTCGAGCCGCTCGTCGATGAGCGCTCCGATTTCGGCGGGAAGAAGGGAGCGCCCGTCCTCCTCCGGCGGGGCATAGGCGACCACGAGGGGGTCCCCCGTGACGGGGTCCCTTCCTTTCCGGCTCCAGCGGACCAGCATGAACCCGAGGCTGAACAGGGGAGCGACGAACACCCAGTTTTCCGGAAGATTGAGGCGGTAGATAAACGATTTCCAGGGGGACGCCGGACGGACGACTCCCTTCCCCCACCCGACGACGATCGTCATGCCTTCTCCCGACTGGAATTCGCGCGTCGAAACGAAGGTTGCGCGGCCGCCGCCGGCGGAAACCTTGCACGCCTCCTCGCGGGACCCCCGGGGGCCGGTGTAACAGCGGGTCCTGGGCGCCAGGTCCCGGGTATCTCCCCCGACGGTCACCGTGGCGGCTGCCGACTCGATCGGCACGGGCCAGTCGTTCCCCGTCACGTTCCAGTAGAGCTCATCGTGGTCCGGGAAGGGGAGGACCCCGTTTTCCACCGTGTAGGTGATGACGTAAACCTGCCGCCCTTCGACGAACCGGTCGGCATCGCCGATCCGGATCCTCAGGATTCCTCCGATCCGGCTGGACTTGTACTTCCATGCTGCGCCGAACGGGTCCTTCACCGAAACGACCCGGATCGGAGTAACGCTCTTCTTCCCGAGTTCGTCGGTGTACCGGAAAGGGATGTCCCGGTAGAGGCCGTGGCGCGGCCGGTGAAAAAAGGCCTCGATGGTTTCGTCGATCCGAAGGGAGGAGTCGGTTAGGACCTCGATGTCCGCCCGGAAGGAGCGGATCGTGAAATCCTCCCCCCGGGCCGGCCCGGGAAGGGAAGCGAAAAGAAGCAGGAGGAGAATGACGAAACCGGCCGCGGCGCCTCCCTCAGACCGGAGGGCAACCCTCGGATCAGGAGAGCCGGACATTCGTCCTCTCGCGCTCCGCCGCGGCGTCGAGCTGGAAGAACTCCGCCCCGCCGAAGCCGAAGCCGGAGGCGACCATGTTGGAAGGGAAGGTCTCGGTCGCGGTGTTGTAGTCCCGGACGACGGCGTTGTAGTACCGGCGGGCGTACTCGATGCCGTTCTCGATTTCCGCGAGCTGTTTCTGCAATTCGAGGAAACTTGCGTTCGCCTTGAGGTCCGGGTAGCCTTCCGCGACCGCGAAAAGGGACGAGAGCTTTTCCCCGAGGACGCCCTCGTCCTCTCCTCTTCTGCCGGGCCCTTCGGCGCGCATCGCCCGAGCCCTTGCCTCCGTGACGCCGAGGAGGGTGTCCTTCTCGTAGGCGGCATATCCCTTGACGGTCTCGACCAGGTTTCCCACCAGATCGTGCCGTTTCTTCAGGAGGACATCGATGTCCGACCAGGAGGAGCGCGCAAGGTTGCGCAAACGGACCAGCCGGTTATAGAGCCACGCAAGGCAGATGGAAAGTCCGGCGACGGCGGCCACCCCTGCAATGGTCCCGGTCATCGTCATTTTCGACCCGCCTCCCCGTTCCCTATCCGAAACGCATTACGGAATTATAATGTATTCGGCCGCCTTGCTGGCAAGTCGCTCAATTTCCCGTAATCTTTCCGGCCCCTGCTTCCGAATAGATATCTGGCGGAACATATTCGGATTGTGTTTCGACCGATCCGGTGGCGGAAAAGAGGGTAACCATGCGAAAAGATGCGACTTTCAAATCTCCCCTGAAGGATCGCCCCCTTCGCGGCCCCGGACAGTCGCTGGAAGAAGAGATTCAAAGAACCTTTGATGAAGAATGGATGCCCTACTTTCTTGCCCCCATGGTGTGCCTGGTTCTCGCGGCAACCGAGTGGTGGCGTTATTTCCGGCCGACTCCGGCAAGCCCATGGATCGTGACGGCGATAGCGGTGCTCATGGCGTCCTATTCGGCGATGCGCCTGATTCAATTGCGCCCAAGGATCCGAAATCTCCGATTGGGGATGGAGGGTGAAAAGGCGGTGGGGCAGTCATTGGAAGAGTTGAGAGCGATCGGGGCCACGATATTTCACGATGTTCCTGCCGATGGATTCAATGTGGACCACGTGGTGGTCTCCCGGAACGGAATATTCGTCATCGAGACCAAGACCTGTCGGAAGCCGAAAGGACCGGGAGCCACGGTGACGTATGACGGCGTGAAGGTGCTGGTGAACGGGAGGGAGCCGGATCGCGATCCCATATGGCAAGTTCGCGGAAACGCCGCGTGGGTGCAGAAGCTGCTCAAGGAAAGTACGGGGAAGCCGTACCCGGCGAGGCCGGTCGTGCTGTTTCCCGGCTGGTACGTGGAGACCGTTGCCGCAAACGCCCACGACAAGGTATGGGTGCTGAATCCTCGATGTCTGTCCTCCTTCATCCAGAACGAAAACGTCGACCTTCCGGCGGAGGATGTCAGCCTGGCGGCCTTCCATCTGTCGCGCTATATCCGGAGCAAACCGTAATTCGATATCGCGGGCTCACTCGAAGGGGATTCCCGCATCCTTGAACCGTTTCTCGAGACGTCCCCGCCATTCCGGTGCAAGCGTCGAAAGGCGAAGCGCCTTCCTCGCCCCCTCCAGGTCCTGCCTGTCCTGGACCGCCAGGCGCCAGATATCCCGTACCGACAGGCCGCCGTCATCGCCTGCCACGCGTTCGAACGGGTCCCCGGCGCCCACGTCGCCTTCCTCCAGCACCTTCAGGTAGAAACCGGTGCGCCCGCTCGACAGGAACGTCTTCGGGAACGAATCCATCCCCATCCGGATCCCGAGCTTGTAGCAGGGGGAGCGGGGCTGGGTCACCTCCACCCGCGCGGAGCCGACCCGGAAAACGTCCCCGATGCGGACCGCGTCTTCCAGCATCCCCGATACGGTGAAATTCTCGCCGAACTGGCCGTAGGAAAAGTCGGTGCGCCCCAGTTCTCGGCTCCAGTACTCGTAATGTTCGTACGGATAGGCGTAGACGGCCTTGTTGATCCCCCCGTGGACGGTGCGGTCGGCCTGCCGGTCCCCCTCGAGGTTCAGCATCCGCAGCATCACCCTTCCCCCCACCGGTTCCTTGAAGATCCCCGTGCTCACCGTTTGCCCCCGGTAGGTCACTTCCTTCGCCAGCGATACGTTCACGGAGATCAGCCTCATGGGGGTGAGATTCTTTGGAGAAGCCGGATGTTTCAGGGGGTATGCGGGATGACGGAGAAGGTGCGGACGATGGAGGTTCAGGGCGGGAATCAGGTACATTGGAAACAGGAGGGCCGATAAGAGGGATGTTCTGCCCGGAATGCAGGATGGAGTACGTCGAGGGGGTGTTCCTCTGCCCCGACTGCCGGGTGCCGCTCGTCGCGGAACTTCCGCCCGGCCCGACAACCGAATTCGTGGAGCACGTCACGGTCTTCACGACCGGGAACTCCGTGATCCTGGCGATGGCCAAGTCGGTGCTCGAGGGCGCAGGCATCCGCTGCTTCGTGAAGGGAGAGGTCCTTCAAGACCTCTTCCGCATCGGCACGGCGGAGATCCGGGTGGGGAAGGAGGACGAAGAGCGGGCCGTGCGGCTCCTCCAGGAGACGAACTTCTCGCCGGGAGAAGGGGAATGAATGTCGCCTGCCGAGGTTATTCTCCGGAAGCCGGAATTGCCCGGTCCGGAAGTGTGTGGGGGAGAAGCGCGAACCATATCGGTGGATATAGATGATAGTATTCGATCATTCCCCTCCGCGAGGTAGCCCATGCGAAGAACTTCCGCCGCCTTGGCCCTTCTCGGCATCCTCCTCCTGAGCGCTCCAACGTCTGCGGGGCCGTTCGAAACCGCCGCAGACGCCTACAAACACGGCGACTACAAAACCGCGCATCGGCTGTTCCGCCAATTGGCGGAGCAGGGGAATCCCGTCGCCCAGTACAGCCTCGGGTCGATGTACGCCGAAGGGTTGGGGGTTCCTCGGGACTATGCCGAGGCGGGCAAGTGGTTCCGGAAATCGGCGGACCAGGGGAATGCTTCCGCACAGTACAACCTCGGCGTCCTGTACGCCGGCGGGAAAGGCGTTTCCAAGGACCCCGCCGATGCGGCCAAGTGGTATCGAAAGGCGGCGGGGCAGGGGCTCGCGGCCGCGCAGACCAACCTCGGCACCCTGTATGCGAACGGCCAGGGAGTTCCGCAGGATCTCTCCGAAGCGGCCGCGTGGTATCGAAAGGCGGCGAAGCAGGGGGACTCCGTTGCCCAGTTCAACCTCGGCTACATGTGTGAAAAAGGCCGGGGCGTCCGGCAGAATTTTTCCGAGGCGGCCGCGTGGTATCGAAAGGCGGCGGACCAGGGGCACGCCTCCGCCCAAAACAACCTCGGCGACCTGTACGATGAAGGGAAAGGGGTCGCGCAGGATTCCGCGGAGGCGGTCAAGTGGTATCGGAACGCGGCGGAGCAGGGGCAGGCCTTCGCCCAGACCAACCTGGGCCGCATGTACGAGAAAGGCAACGGGGTCCTGCAGGACTCCTCCGCGGCCGCCGACTGGTATCGGAAGGCGGCGGAGCAGGGATACGCCCGCGCCCAGCACAATATCGGCGTCCTGTATGTCGAGGGCCGGGGCGTTCCCCAGGACTATGTCACGGCGTATATGTGGTTCAACCTTGCCGCCGCGAAGTCCCCGGATTCCCCGGACGAGGACCGCGCCGCGGCGTTGAAGAATCGCGATCGCATCGCCTCGAGGATGACGCTCGCCGAAATCGCCGAAGCGCAGCGACGGTCGCTGGAGTGGAAACCGGTCAGGGGCCGATAGCGGACCGGGAAACAAACCCGTGATGGGTCTTCAACGTCGCGAGGCCCTTGTCATACCGCGATTCCGCCATCAATCTCCCCGACAGGCGGTGCGTCGGGAAGTCGAGGACGATCTCGTTCATTGAGATTTCATAGTCCACGTTGAACAGTTTCTTGTAGATGTACGTGTTTTTTCCCACCGAGCTTCCGCATCCGAAAACCAGGATCGGCCGGTTCTCCAGCAGCGGCTCGGGTATTTTGCCCGAGATCGGTATGTGTTTGTGGCCGTGCAGGATGACCCTGACGCCGTGGGAGTCGCAGAAGCGGATGAATTCCGGCGCATTCGCCAGGCCGTCCATGTGCTCGTAGGCATACCCGATGAACTTGCGCAGGGAGGCGCCGAGGGTCTTCATGTGAAACCTGCGCATCTCGGGGTCGATCCGGCGAAACTGCAGGGGATGATGATGCAGCAGGGAGATCAGGATGGGATGGGGGTTCCCGCCGGGGGCGGCACGCAGGATCTCTTCGATGGCCCGGTATTGGTTCCCGGTGATTTTCCCCCGCGCCATCCGCCCGGCATCGGCGGAATTCCAGCAGAGAATTCCGACCGGGTGGTTCGGGATCCATTCGATCCGGGCATGGGTGGCGGGGACCAGGGAGGAGGAGGTGGCCCGCATCCGCAACACCCCCTTTCTCCGCACATCGTGATTTCCGAGCACGAAGATCGGTTCCTGGCCGGCGGGGAGGAGGTCCTTCAGGAAATCATGGAAGTCGTTCGCGCAGATCACGTTGTTTTCATCGGGTGTCTGCATGATGTCGCCGCTCACCAGGAACACGACGGACGAATCCCCCCGGTTCTGCTTCATGTACTCCTTCAAAAGACCCTTCAGCCTGACGATCCTCTCGATGGAATTCTTGCTTCCGATATGGGTGTCGCTCATGTGCAGGAAGGTCAGCCGGGAACCCGCATGGATCCTGCACGACGGAAACGCGTCCAGGTATCGATGCGCCAGGAGATGCCCCGGTGCGTGCGCGAGGTCATCCGCCCGGGAGAGCACCCAGTGGATGGCATCTTCGGTTTTTTCCGCGGGAAGGGGGAAAAACAGGGGATCGTCGCTTCTGCGCCAGAGCAGTATTCCCGGCCAGCGGGTGGATTTCGACAGGGCGGAGTGGAACGGCGGGTATACGTCCGTTATGGCGAACTCCTTTTGGGGAGCTTCGTTCAGGTGGAGGATGAGATGCGGGTCGGCCGTCAGCGTGCGGGACAATTTCGCCACGAAGGCTTTTGACGTCAACAGTCTGTCGACAGGGTCGGATTCCTGGAACCCGGACGGGAGGAGAACCGCGGTCCATTCCCTTTCGGAAAAGAGATCGCGCAGTTCCATGACGATATCGTCGTAGCGGTGGTGGTGGCCCGCCTGGACCGTCCTTCTCATGCGAACCGCTTTTTCGTGGAGCTTTGCGTTCGATTCGGCGCGGAAATAGAGCCCGTCGGCGAGGTTCCCGAGGAACGCAAGAAGCGTCTCCCTGACGAGATTCGGGTCCGAAATGTCGGGGATCCGGTTGCGCCGGTCCAGGACGTAGGAAATCCAGTTGGCCGACTGCAGGTTGAATCTTTCCACCGGTCGGGCTTCCTGTTCCGGCATCGAACGCTCCCATCCGCGATGCTTCGCCTGCATCCTGCGCATATATATGAGTATAGGAGGGACGGGGAGATGGAGGGAGATATTCCATATGCGATATGAATGGGCTATCCTTCTTCGGAAGTGCCGACGTTCCAGGCGCGGATCGTGCGGGGCGTTCATCGGATCGGGAACCAACCGGACGCAGTGGAGGAAAAGGAGGAGAGAGCGATGCGAACACGGTCATGGGTTGCCGTTTGTGTCCTTGCGGGGGGCCTGGCGTTCTTCCTTTCCGGCACGGTTCAGGCGCAGACGATCAAGATCGGGATCAACGCCGAGCTCACCGGCGATATCCCCAAGGTCGGGGAAGGCACGAAGTATGCCGCCCAGATGTGGCTCGATGACGTGAGAGCCGCCGGAGGGCTTGCGGTGAAAGGGAAGAAGTACCCGGTCGAGCTCATCCTCGAGGACAACGAGTCCAAGGCGGAATCCGCAGTGAAGGCCGCCACCAAGATGATCACCGAGGACGGGGTGCTCGTCATGGTGGGACCGCAGGCGTCCAAACAGGCGGTCCCGGCGGGCGGCATCGCGAACAACTACAAGACCCCGATGATCACCCCGTGGTCCACCAATCCCGACAGCACCAAGAACCGGCCTTACGTGTTCCGCGCCTGCTTCCTCGATCCCTTCCAGGGTCCGGTGCTGGCCAATTTCATCACGTCGGAGTTCAAATTCAAGAAGGCCGCGGTCCTGTACGACGTGGCGAGCGACTACCCGAAGGGGCTGGCGGAATTCTTCAAGAAGGCGTGGGAAGGCCTCCACGGCCCCGGTTCCGTGGTGGCCTATGAAAGCTTCACCACCAAGGATACCGACTTCAGCTCCCAGCTGACGAAGATCAAGAATTCCGGCGCCCAGGTGCTGTTCACCCCCCAGTACTATAACGAGGTGGCGCTGATCGTGCAGCAGGCCCATCAGCTGGGGTGGAAAAACCCGATCGTGGGAAGCGACTCCTGGGGCTCGGCCGAGACGGTCAAGCTCTGCGGCAAGGACTGCTACGGGCTCTTCTTCAGCACCCATTACGCCGCCGCCGGCGCGACGGGAGCGACCAAGGCGTTCATCGACAGGTACAAGGCGAAATACGGCTACGTGCCCGACGACGTGGCCGCGCTCACCTGGGACGCCATGCATCTCGTCCAGAAGGCGATCCAGGATACCGGCGGGCTCACGGGAGACCTGAAGAAGGACCGGGAAAATGTCCGCGCCGCGATGGGCCGGATCAAGAAATTCAAGGGGATCACCGGCGAAATGACGTTTTCCGGGGGAGGCGACCCGAGCAAGTGCGCCGTGATCGTCCGGATCAGCGACAAGGGGCAGTTCGAGTTCTACAAGTCCGCCTGCCCGTAAGAAGCGGCGGAGCAGGGCGGTGCGATTCCGGGAAGGCGGGCGCGGGACCATGATCCCGGCCCGCCTTTGTTGATTGCGCAGGCGGCGAGCCGATGGCCGTTTTCCTCCAGAACCTGGTCAACGCCCTCCAGTGGGGGAGCTTCTACGCCCTGATCGCGCTGGGCTACTCCATGGTCTACAGCATCCTCATGCTCTTCAACTTCGCGCACGGCGATATCTTCATGGTCGGGTCGTATATCGGCGTCGGCGTGTCCATGGCCCTCATCGCCCTTTCCGCCTGGGGCAACGTGGTTCTGCCCAACTGGCTGATCCTGGTGCTGACCATCCTCTTCTCCATGTTCCTGACCTCGTTCGTCGGCATGATCGTGGAGCGGGTAGGGTACCGGCCGCTGCGGAACGCGCCGCGCGCATCCGCCGCGATCACGGGATTGATGATCGGGATCATCCTGGAAACCGGCAACCTGGCCCTCCTGGGGGCCCGGCGGGTCAGCTTCCCCTCCCTGATCGCGACCGCGACCTACGACCTGGGCGGCGTATTCGTCACCAACAAGAAGATCATGATCGTTCTCGTGTCGCTGCTCCTTGCCCTCGCGCTGCACCAGTTCGTCCGGAGAACGAAGTGGGGGATGGCCATACGGGCGATGGCCTTCGACTTCTCCGTGGTGCCCCTGATGGGGGTGCCGCTCAACCGCATGATCGCCCTCACGTTCGCACTGGGGTCCGCGCTGGCGGCCGCCGCGGGGATCCTCTTCGGCGTCGCCTACCCCGTGCTGGACCCGTATATGGGAATCCTGTTCGGCTGGAAAGCGTTCGTGGCCGCCATCCTGGGGGGGAGGGGCTCGATCATGGGAGCCACGCTGGCGGGATTCCTGCTGGGGTTCACCGAGATCTTCGTGGCCATGATCTTCCCCTCGACGCTGCGCGACCTGATCGCCTATTCCATCATCCTGCTGATCCTGACGGTACGGCCGCACGGGTTTTTCGGGGAACCGTACAGCGCGCGGTTGAGGCTCTGATCCTCCCATGGCCGGGAACCTCTGGAAACCGTATTCCCGGGTGCCGCTGCTCGGCTGGTTTTTCGGCGCCCTGGTCGCGGTGACGTTGGAACGCCTCGCGGGCGCTCCTCTCGCCCAGTTCCTGGGACTGCAGAAAATACCGGTCCTGTTCGGCTTCTCCGATATGCTCAAGACTCCCGTTTCGATCCCCAACGTGCTCCTCTACCTGCTGGCCGTCTACGTCGTGCCGGCGGCCGCCGTCACGCGGCTGGGCGCCTCCCCGGCGAACGGAATCGCCGCTGCCCTCTACCGGTTCCCGATGGCGGTCACCGCCGCCGTTCACCTTGCCTTGCTGTACGCCGTCCTGCATGTCTGGGCGGGAGCCAGCGACTACCGCGTCCTCGTGCTGCGCCTCACCCTGATCGCCGTCATGCTGACCTTGAGCCTGAACGTGATCAACGGCTACATGGGAGAGTTCTCGTGTTCCCACCCCGGGTTCATGGCGCTTGGCGCCTACTGCGCCTCGGTGTTGACCATCGGCCTGTTCGTCGACGCCGAACTCTTCGGAGCCGCGTCCCTCTCTCCGGCCCTCGGACGGTTCCTCTTTCCCGTGGCCCTGGTCCTGGGCGGACTGCTCGCATCGTTCGGCGGGCTGTTCGTCGCCATCCCTTCCTTCCGGACGAGGGGCGACTACCTGGCGATCATCTCCCTCGCGTTCCTGTTCATCGTCAAGAGCCTGATCGAGAACCTGGAGTTCGTCCGCGGGCCGCGGGGCTTGAGCGGGCAGCCGGACTGGGCCGACCTGCCCACCGTGTTCCTCTGGACCGTCCTGTGCGTGTGGAGCGTCAACAATTTCGTGCGCTCGACGATCGGGAAGGCCCTCAACGCGGTGCGGGACAACGAAATGGCGGCCGACGCCATGACGGTCGACACCCGGAAAACCAAGATCGCGGCGTTTCTGTTCGGGGCTTTTTGGGCGGGCGTTGCGGGAGGGCTTTTCGCTCACGTGATGCGATACGTCAACCCGGGGAACTTCGGGATCCAGAATCTCGCCGAAGTCCTGGCCATGGTCTACTTCGGAGGCCTGAACTCCGTCTACGGATCCATCGTCGGCGCCGTCAGCATCAGTCTCCTCGGGGAAGCCCTCCGCCCGCTGGAGATCTTCAAGTGGATCATCATTCCGCTCCTGCTGATCCTCGTGATGATTTTCCGGCCGACGGGGCTGATCGCATTCCGGGATCTCGACGTCGCGAGCCTCCTCAAGCCGAAGGCGAACCCGGGGGAAGGGGGATGACCCTGCCGGTCCTCCAGGTCCGGAACCTGTCCCACGACTTCGGCGGATTGCGCGCCGTCCGCGGCTACAACCTGGAGATCGGGTCCGGGCAGATCCGGGGATTGATCGGGCCGAACGGGGCGGGCAAGACCACCATCTTCAACCTCATCACCGGCATCTACAAGCCGAGCGAAGGAGAGATCTTCCTGGGCGGGAAGAAGATCGACGGCCTTCCGCCGCACCGGATCGCCTCCCTGGGCGTGAGCAGGACGTTCCAGAACCTCCTGCTGTGGAGACACATGACGGTCCTGGAGCACGTGAAGATGGCCCGCTACTCGAAGATCCGGTACGGATGGCTCGGGGCCTTCTTCGGAACCTCCGCGCGCCACCGGGAAGAGGCCGGGATCGAAGAGACGGCGCTCCACCTCCTGGACCGGATGGGGATCCGCCACCTCGCGGACCAGGTCGTCCTCAACCTGCCGTACGGCGCCCAGAGGAGGGTGGAGATCGCCCGGGCGCTGGCGACGGAACCCGGGATCCTGCTCCTGGACGAGCCGACGGCGGGGATGAACCCGGAAGAGCTGGCGCAGATCATGGAGATCATCCGCCGGGTCCACGGTGAATTCGGGATGTCGATTCTCCTCATCGAGCACCGGATGAAGGTGGTCATGGAGCTGTGCGAGACCGTGCAGACCCTCGACTTCGGCGCAGTCATCGCGGAGGGGACGCCCGGGGAGATCCAGAACAATCCCCGGGTCATCGACGCCTACCTGGGCCGGGAGAGGGCGGAATGATGCTGCTTTCGGTTACGGACCTGCGGGTTTCCTACGACAACATCAAGGCCCTTCACGGAATCGGCTTCCGGATCGACGAGGGGGAAATCGTGTGCATCATCGGCGCCAACGGCGCGGGGAAGAGCACCACCCT
>PQAK01000181.1 GCA_003105225.1 Deltaproteobacteria bacterium
GCCGCTGACCGGCCCGTTCGCCTCCGGCGGATCGTCGTTCCTCGAAGCCGCAACCCTGGCCGTGGAGCGGGCCAACGCGGACGGGGGCGTCCTGGGCCGGCGCGTGGAGCTCGTGGTCGCCGACACCCAGGGGCGCGTCGACAACGCCAAGTCCGAGGCGCTGCGGCTGCTCTCGCGCGAGAAGGTCTTCGCCATCGTCGGCGCCTACCTGTCCGAAGAAACGGTCGGCGCGATCGACGCGGCGGCCGCCGCCCGCAGGCTCCTCATCGTGCCGGTGGCCGCAACCGCCGAGATCACCGACGGGGTCCGGCGCGATTATCCCCGGTACCGGTATGTCTTCCGTGTCAGCTACTCGATCCCCCAGTGGGCCGCGATGATGTCGGAGTTCCTCCGGGAGCGCAAGGCCAGGACCTACGCCTTCGTCGGCGCGTCCATCCGATGGAACCGGGAGCTGGAGGCGGCGCTCCGAACGAGCCTCGCCCCCCACGGGATCACCCGGGTGTACGAGGCGTTTTACAGCCCGCGCAATCCCGCCTTCGAGCCGGTCGCCGTCGCAGCGGATGCCGCCGCGCCCGACATCCTGGTCCTGGGCGACCCCGGGAAAAACTCGGTCGTGTTCGTCAAGCGGTTCCGGGAAGGGGGAAGCCGGATCCCGATCCTGTCCGTCGGAGGCGCCCTGGGGGACGCCCGGATCGCGATGTCGCTTCCCCTTGACGCCCCCCTCTACGTCCAGGCGGCCGCATGGAAGGGGGCCTCGGAGACCGCGACCGCCTACGTCGAAAGCTTCGAAAAGCGGTACGGGTACTCCCCCGTCGGCTACAGCGACACGCTCCCGTACGATGCGGTGACCGTCCTGCTCTCCGCGATCCGGGCGGCCGGGCGGCCGGACACCGACGCGGTCCTGTCCGCGTTGGAGAAAGGGGCGTTCCCCGGAGTCGCCGGGACCTATCGGTTCGACGCCTCCCACCAGGCGATCTGGGGAGCGGGCGCGGGGAGCCTCCACGGAACGGTGATCCGCTGGGAGAAAGACGGCGCAGGCATCGTCTTTCCCCGCCGCTGAAGCCCCGAAGAACCGCATGCCTTCCCTGGCCCAGGTCCTGGTCGACGGCGTTTTCACCGGGGCCTCCTACGCCCTCATGGCCGCGGGGCTGGCGCTGATCCTGGGCGTCGTCAAGGTGATCAACCTCTCCCACGGCGCGTTCTTCACGCTCGGCGCCTACGTGGCCTACCTCCTCGAGACGCGCGGGGTGGAAAATCCCGTCGCCGCCGTATCCATGGCCGCGGGCATCGCCTTCGCATTCGGCGTGTTTCTCGGCAAGAGCTTCATCAACCCGGTGCGCTCCCACCCGTTCTCCGTTGCGGTGGGTTCGCTCGGGTTCGCCATCCTCTTCGAGCAGGCGGCGCAGATCCTCTGGGGGGCCCATCCGCTTTCGGTGGACCTGGGGCCCCCGTGGGCGACCTTCAACGGCGTCCTGCTCCGGCGGTGGGGGGTGATCTCCTTCCTCGTCTCCCTCGCGCTCACCGGGGCGCTCTCGCTGTTCCTCTCCCGGCCGGCCGGGCTCCCCCTGAAGCTCATCGCGGAGGACGAAGAGATCGCGGGGGCGGTCGGCATGGATGTCGAGAAGATCCGGTACCTGACGTTCGGGGCCGCCTCCGCCGTCGCCGCCGTCGCCGGGGCGCTCCTGGCGCCGGCGGTCGCGATCACCCCGACGATGGGGCGGGTGCCGCTCATCCTGTCGCTCATCGTGGTCATCGCGTCAGGGATGGAGAAGGTGTGGACCCTCTTCTTCCTGGCGATGGGATTGGGGCTGCTGTCCAACGTGAGCGCCTACCTGTTGGCGCCGAGCTGGTCCTATCTCCTCCTGCTCTTCGTGGTCTGCCTGCTCCTCGTGCTGCGCCCGTCGGGGCTGGCGGCCGCGGAGCCCGGGCGGGACTAGGGAAGGGAGCGCATGCGGCGGCCATGAAAAAAACCGGCGCTTCCCCGTCGAGGAAAATTCCCGGGGCGCTGGCGGCGGTGGCGGGCGTCCTGCTCCTGCTCCCCCTGGCGGGGCTCGACGCGTTTCTTCTGAACGTGCTCACGGTGGGGTTCCTGATGGCCGTCTATACCGGGTCGTGGGACATCGTGGGCGGGGTGGCCGGCCAGGTTTCGCTCGGCCACGCGCTGTTTTTCGGCGCGGCGACCTACGGGTGCGCGCTGCTGACCAGCCTTGCCGGGTGGCCGTTCCCTCTTGCCGCGGCGGCCGCGCTGCTCCTTGCCGCTGCGGCCGGGGCCGCGGCGGGAGCCCTTTCCGCCCCGCTCAAGGGCCCCTTCGTCGCGCTGCTCACCCTGGCGCTGGGGGAAGCGGCGCACGAATATTTCCTCGGCCAGACGTTCTTCAGCCCCGAGGGGGCCTACTCCTGGGGAGGGGAGGGGGGGATCCCCGTCCTCCTGTCCGGCCCGCCGTTCTCCCCGTGGACGCTCTACTACGCCGCGCTGGCGTTCCTGGTCCTGTCCCTCTGGCTCATGCTGCGGATCACCCGGTCCGAGGAGGGGCTTTTCTGGACCGCTCTCTCCGGAAGCGAGCTGTCCGCCCGGGCGTCCGGCGTCGATATCCCGAAGCACAAGCGCCGGGCATTCGTGGTCGGATCCCTGTTCGCGGGGGCCGCAGGGATAGGGTTCGCCGCGTGCGTGGGCCGGGCGACCGCCGACGACTTCTCCCTGGAGCTTTCCTTCCAGGCGGCCACCTTCGCCGCGATCGGCGGCAGGGGGACGATCGTAGGGCCGGTCCTGGCGGCCCTCGTGTTCCACTCCCTGCTGCAGGGAACGGGTATCCCCTCCGAGGTGCGGGTCCTGTTCTATGCGCTCGTGTTGCTGCTGACCCTGAGGTTCTTTCCCGGAGGGGTGGCCGGGACGCTTCGGGAACGGGCGCGAAGCCGCAGGATGGTCCTGCAGGGAAAGGGGAGAACCCGATGAACGGCCTGCTCCTGGCGGAGGGAATCGTAAAGTCGTTCGGGGCCACGCGCGTCCTTCGCGGGATCACCATGGAAATCGGCCGGGGGGAGGTGGTGGGCCTGTTCGGCCCCAACGGCTCCGGCAAGACGACGCTCGCCAACATCGTCTCCGGGCTCCTCCAGCCGGACCGGGGCAGGATCCTCTTCGAGGGGAAGGACATCACGCGGATGACGATGGATGCGAGGTTCCGGGCCGGGATCTCCCGGACCTTCCAGATCCCGGACCCCTACCCTTCCCTTACGGTCGTCGAATCGGTCCGCGTCGCGCTGCTGGGAGGGCAGGCGGCCCGCCGGGCCCGGGGGGAGGAGAGGGGGGGGCTGGAAGAGGAACTGGACTCGCTGCTCGTCCGGACCGGGCTCTTCGCCCAGCGGTTCTGGCCGGCCGCGAAGCTGTCGCAGGGATGCCTGCGACGGCTGGAGTTCGCCCGGGCGATTTCCTGCCGGCCCCGGATGATCCTGCTGGACGAGGTGTTCTCCGCGCTCTCGGCGCGGGACGAGGCGGAACTGGTCGGCCTCATGCGGACCCTTCACCGCGAGGAGGAGATCTCCTTCCTGGTGATCTCCCACAATCCGCTGATCCTCGAAGAGCTCTGCGACCGGGTGGTCGCCATCGAGGACGGACGGGTATTCTGGGAGGGGAAACCCGGCGACCTCGCCAAATATGTGCCCGCGGCAAACCATGGGCATGAAAGCGAGATCCATGGCGAAGGATAAAGGAAACGCGGAAGGCGGGGCGTGGACCTCAAGGTAAAAAACCTGTCGGTCCGGTTCGGCCAGGTGCGGGCGGTCAGCGAAGCGTCGCTCACGGTCCGCCGGGGGGAGCTCGTCGCCATCTTCGGGGCGAACGGGTCCGGAAAGACCACGTTCCTCAAGGCGATCGCGGGGCTCGTCCCGATCTCCGCGGGGAGGATCACGTATCACGGCGAGGACATCACGCTGCTGCCCGCGCACGACCGGGTCGCCCGCGGCGTGCACTACGTCTCCGACCGGGCGCGCGTGGCGCTGCGGATGACCGTAAGGGAAAACCTGGACGTAGGCGGCTACCTGAGAACCTCGGCGCAGCGGGAGATCTCCCGGAGGAGCGTGTTCGACCTTTTTCCCGTCCTGCGGGAAAAGGAGGGGAAGGCCGCCGGCGTCCTGTCGGGGGGGGAACGCCAGATGCTGGTCATCGGCCGGGCGCTGATGGGGGATCCCTCCCTCCTGCTGTTCGACGAGCCGTTCCTGGGGCTGGCGAACGAAGTGCGGGACCGGATCCTTTCGGTCATCGAGGGGGCGCTCAAGGCCCGGACCACGATCCTGCTGGCGGAGCACGACCTGGGGGCGGCGCGGCGCGTCCTCGACCGGTATTGCATCTTCCTGAACGGGGAAATGATCCACCAGGCGGACCGGGCGGACCTCCAGGACGAGGAGAGGCTTCGCGCGGTATTCCGCAGGTTCTACCAGTCCGGCGGGCCGGGAAGCCGGCCGGAAGGCGGCATCGATAACTAGCGAAGGGGGAGCGCGATGAACGAAGCGGGGCAGGGGAAACGGAGGGTCGACGGCCGGGAGCAGATCACACTCTGGCTGCCGGCGGAACTGGTGGAGACCCTCCGGGAGTTCTGCAGGGACAAGCGCGTCGGGCCCGAGCTGGTCGTGGAGCGCGCCCTCGTGGAATATTTCCGCGAGGGCGACATGAGCCACTGATCGGCGTCTAGGGCGCCGACAGGGACTCGGAGATGAGCCCCGCCGTCTTCTCCCGCCGTTCCGCGTCGCGCGCGGCGACGATGCCGGCCATCCGTTCCTTCCAGGGTCCGAGCGCAAACGACGAGCGGTCCTTCACGCAGGCGTCGATCAGCTCCCGGTAGAACCGGACCATCTCCCCGACCAGCGGCACGGAATACTCCCGCCCCTGGATCTTGATCGTGTCCACCCCCAGGTCGATGAGGGAGGGGATGTCGTCCACGAGAAAATACGCCACGTTGGGCAGGACGATCCCGCGGCCTTCCACCGCGCCGTCCTTCCCCACCTCGTCCCATTCGGTCATGCAGATCCGGTAACAGAGCCCGCCGCGGTTGGGGCTTCCCAGGAAGTGGTTTTTCCCTTCGGCGTCGATCCGCCATTCCTGGCGGGTATAGCTGCTCATCGTGCAGCGGCCCAGCAGCGTGTAGCAGGTCGTCGCGTGCACGAGGACCTCGAGGCCGACCCCGGCCTCCTGCTTGATCCGGCGCATCTCCTCGCGGTCCATCCGGCATTCGGCCACGATCTGGTCGGCGCCGGCCTCCTTGTAGAAGCGGGCATCCTGCGCATTGACGATGGTGCATCCCACGCTGGCGTGGATCCGCACCCCGGGAAAATTGCGGGACAGGGCGGTCATCGCCCCGACGTCGGTCAGGATGAAGTCGCGGATCCCCGCGGCCATGAATTTTTCCACCTTGGCGAGCAACAGGGGGATCTCGCCGGAGGCGGGCAGGGTGTTGAACGCCACCCGCAGCACCTTGCCCCCGGACCGGGCATAGGAAGCGGATTCGAGGATCTGTTCGTCGTCCATTTCATATTGGGCGCGGCGGCGGCTCCATCCCTTGGCCCCGACGTACACCGCATCCGCGCCGTTGTCCAGGACCGTCCGGACCATCCCGGGCGTCCCGCCGGATGCCAGAAGCTCAGCCATTCCCGCACTCCTCCACCGCGCTGCAGATTTGGGAACGTGCAATTATACCTTGGGTTTGTCTTCCTGTAAAACGGTGCCGACGTAAAGCCGCCCGGTCTTTCCGAAGCAGTATCCGTTGCAGAAACCCTCGCGGGAGTGCCTGCGCAGGACGGCGGCCCACTCCGGCCGCACCTCGTACGGCTTTCCGGAAGCCGCCAGTTCCAGGGCCTCCCGGTACACCCTGCCGACCTCGGACCGGTAGGCGGCGGACTCGTAGAGCCCCTCGATCTTGAAGACCGAGAATCCCATGGACAGGAGCCGGGGGAGGTGCTCCAGGAGGCACATGTCCCGGCCGCTCAAAACCCCCTTCCCCACATTTTTCAGCACCCACTGGCGGGTGGTCAGCCAGCGCTCTTCCTCGCAGGCGGAGGGGCATTTCGGATCCGCATCCTCGGCCTCCGATAGCAGCGAGCAGCGTTCCGTCACTCCCAGCGGGATCTTTCCGTGGGCCAGCACTTCCACCTCGACTCCCCCGTCCCGGGCGAGGATCTCCATTTCCTGCAGGCTCACCTCGGCGTTCGGACGGACCCGGACGGCCCCGTAGTCGCGCATGACCTGCGCGGTCAGGTGCGTGTAAACGTTGGCATAAGCGCCGATATGGGCGGGTAGCGGGTTGCCCTTCTCCCTCAGGATCCGCAGCACCCCCATGTTGTGGACCTCGAGCGCCTGGGCGCCGGCGTCCGCCGCGGCCGCGATGAGCATCTCCACGTGAGGGAGGTCGCGCCCGCGGGGGGCTGCCGGGGATGTCACGTAGACGTTTTTCCCCGCCGCGCGCATTCCGGACACCGCTTCCGGCAGGAGCGAGAGATCCTCCGCGAAGTTTCCCCGGACGCGCCTGCAATAGGGGCTCCCCAGGCACACCGCGTCGTAGGGGCCGAGATCGGTCCCTGCGCGCTCCCGCGGGGAGGCAAGGCTTGCGATGAGCTCGATTGCGGCCACGTGGAAACCCCGGAACGGCGGGGAAGAGGGTTATCTCCCGCCTTTTTTCAGATCGACGAGGATGTACTTGATGATCGCCTTCAACGTTTCGAATACCCCGACCCCGGATTTCGCCACCGCCTCGAACTCGGGCACGTTCCGGTAATTGAGAAGAGCGTGCAGATCCGAGAGGGAGGCGGCATGCGGAAGATCCCTTTTATTATACTGCATCACCAGGGGCAACCGGTCGCCGTCGACCCCCTGCTCCCGCAGGTTGATCCGGAGATTCTCCATGGACTCCACGTTCGAGTCCATCCGGGTGAGCTGCGAATCGGCGCAGAAGACCACGCCGTCCACCCCGCGCAGGATGAGCCGGCGGCTGGCGTCGTAGAAGACCTGGCCGGGCACCGTGTACAGGTGGAACCGGGTCTTGAAGCCCCGGATCTCGCCCAGCGACAGGGGGAGGAAGTCGAAAAACAGGGTCCGTTCCGTCTCCGTGGCCAGGGAGATCATCTTCCCCCGCGAATCCGGGTTCATCCGCCGGTAGATGTACTGGAGGTTCGTCGTCTTCCCGCAGAGGCCGGGGCCGTAATACACGATCTTGCAGTTGATCTCTCGGGAGGAGTAGTTGATGAAAGACATTATTTGAGCAGGCTCTCGATGTCTTCCTCGGTCAGTTCCTCGATCCCCCCGTCCTCGTCCGCGAGCGCCTTTTCATCGACGTCCCGGAGGATTCTCTCCAGCTGCGTGGAGGCGCGGCGCACGCGCAGCCGGACCAGCCCCACCGACGAGCGGCGGTCGAAGATCACCACGAGGATGAGCCGGTCCGCCACGACGGAGATGTGCATGTTGTCCCGTTCCCCCTCGTGGAAGAGGATCGAGAACTCCTTTTCGCCGATGAGGGAGGCCAATCCCCCGGTGGCCGCGATGTTTCCGGCGGCCAGGGAGGCCAGGGAAGTGGTGTCGAAATCCGCGGTTTCCCCCGCGGAGGCCAGCAGGGAGCCGTTCTTGTCGACCAGGAAGACGATCTTCGCGTAGGAATCCGCGAGAAGCTTCTTCAGGGCGATCTGGAAGCCTTGGAATTCCTTGTCGTAAAGGATGAAGTGTCCCTGTGCCATAGCCGAGAAGATACCACAGGGGATTCCAAAGCAAAAGAGACTACCGCATGAAGCGCGTCAGTCCCAGCGACAGGTCCGGCCAGAACGAGATGATCAGCAGCGCGACCGTCTGGGCCGCCACCATCGGCACCACGGCGCGGGAGATCTCCTTCATCGGGATCTTCGCGATGCCGCAGGCGACGAACAGGTTGACCCCCACGGGCGGCGTGATCTGGCCGATGGCCATGTTCACGGTCATGACGACGCCGAAGTGGACCAGGTCGATCCCGAGCGCGTTGACCACCGGCAGCAGGATCGGCAGGAAGACGTAGAAGATCGAGATGGCGTCCATGAAGCAGCCGGCGACGATCAGGATGGCGTTGATCAGCAGCAGCCCGACCACCTTGCCCGAGGCCAGCCCCATGAGGCCGCTCGCCGCGGCGGCCGCCACGCCCGAGGTGTTGAGCACCCAGGCGAACAGCGACGCCGTGCACACCAGGAGCATCACCACGCCGGTGGTGACGGCCGAGTCGGAGAGGATCTCCGGCAGGTCCGCAAGCTTCAGATCGCGGTGGATGAAGAACCCGACCACCGCCCCGTAGATCACGGCAACCGTCGCCGCCTCCGTCGCCGTGAAGATCCCCCCGTAGATCCCTCCCAGGATGATCAGCGGCGCCAGGAGGCCCCAGAACGCGTCCTTGAAGGCCGCTCCGATCTCGGGGAGGGTGCCGCGCTTCTCCGGCCGGATGTTCGGGTCCTTTCCGCACTTGAGGTACGAGACGACAAAAAGGGAGAGCCCCACCACGACCCCGGGAAGAATCCCGGCGATGAACAGTTTCGATATGGAGGCGTTGGCCACCACCCCGTAGATGAGCAGCGCGATGGAGGGGGGGATGATGATCCCGATGCCGCCGCCGGCCGCCATCAGCGCCGCGGCGAACCGCCTGTCGTACCCCGCCTGGACCATCCCGGGGATGAGGACGGCGCCCAGGGCCGCGGTGTCGGCGGGGCCGGAGCCGGAGATCCCGGCAAAGAAGATGGAGACGACCACCCCCACCATCGCGAGGCCCGCCGGGAACTGGCCCACGACGACCTTGGCCAGGCGGATCAGCCGCTCCGAAATCGCGGTCTTCGCGAACAGGTTCCCGGCCAGGATGAAGAAGGGAACCGCCAGCAGCGTCCACGAATCCGTAGCGGAAAACAGTTGCTGCGGGAGGAGCTGGAGGGGCGCAAGGTCGAACGCCACAATGCTTGCGACGGCGGAGATCCCCAGGGCCGCCGCGATGGGGAAGTTCAGGAACAGGAGCATGCCGAAGCTGCCGAAGAGCAGGATCGCGATCCGCAGGTCCATCAGGGCTCCAGCTCCGGCCGGAACGCGGGGGCCGGGAGGCCGCGACGGCCCCTATGCCACGCCTCCACGCTCCGCAGAACGAACAGCACGGAGCCGACGGGCACCGCGAGCCCGACCAGCCAGCTCGGGTAGCCCAGGGACGCCATCATCTTGTTCTCCATCTGCAGAAGGACGACGCGCACCCCGTACCACGCGGTGACCGCGAAAAATCCCGATGTCACCAGGAGAACGGCGATGTCCACTCCCCTCCGGAAACGCGCCGGCATCTCGTCATAGAGCGCGGAAAGGCCCAGGTGGGCATGCCGCTTCACCGCGGCGGACGAGCCCAGGAACGTCACCCATACGAAAAGGTTGGGCACGAGCTGGTCGATGTAGGACAAGGGGAGGTCGAACAGGTACCGCGTGACCACCGTGACGAAGGTGATCAGCACCATGACGGAAAGGAGGAGGCACAACAGCGCCTCCTCCAGGTTGTTCCAGGCACGCCGGAGCATGAAGGAGTCCCCGCGGCGCGGCGCCGCCCCTATTTCTTTTTCGGAGCGGGCTTTTTCGGTGCAGGCTTCTTCGCGGGGCCCGTCAGCGCCTTCTCGGCTTTCTCCACCTCGGCCAGCATCGTCTTCAGGTTGTCCGCCCCGATGGACGGCTCCATCGTCTTGTAGACGGGCTTGACCCTCTCCTTGAACGCGGAGAACTGGGCGGGAGTCAGGGAATTGACCTGCATCCCCAGGGCTTTGAGCTTCTCCGGGAGGGCCCTCTCCTCCTCCGCGGAGACGGCGCGCTCATAGGCCACGGCTTCCTTCGCGGCGTCGCGCATCGCCTTCTGATCGTCGGGGGACAGGCTGTCGAAGAGCTTCTTGTTGACGCACAGGATCAGCGGGTCGAACGAGTAATGCCAGAGCGTCAGGTACTTCTGGACCTCGTACAGCTTGCTCGAGTAGATGATGGCAGTGGGGTTCTCCTGCCCGTCGATCACCCCCTGCTGCAGGGAGGTGAAGACCTCCCCGAAGTTCATGGTGACGGCGTTCGCTCCCAGCAGGCGGAACGTCTCGAGATAGAGCTTGCTGCCGGCCACGCGGAACTTGATCCCCTTCATGTCGTCGGGCTGGGTGATGGGGTGCTTGGAGTTCGTGAGTTCGCGGAATCCGTTGACGCCTATCCCCAAGCCGACGATCCCCTTCTCCTCCAGCCACTTCACGGCCAGCTCGCCCATTTT
>PQAK01000182.1:0-3229 GCA_003105225.1 Deltaproteobacteria bacterium
AGCGGGGGGTTCCTCGCAGCGGCCTGTGGAGCGAGGTGCAGATTGCGGCGAGCGGAACGGCAGCGAGCGGTCGCAGGTCGCGAGCGTAGCGGAGAGGAAGCCCCCCGCGAGGAAGCAGGCGAATCCAGGGAACACGGCTGGTATGCGCTCCCCCTCCGAGGCTGCGCAGCCGATGACACGAAGGTGCGCGGGACCATCCGTTACCTCCCGCGGAGCCGGGGGTCGGCGGCGTCGCGGATCCCCTCGCCCAGCAGGTTGTACCCCAGGACGGTGAACAGGATCGCGAGCCCGGGGTAGACCGACAGCCACCAGGCGAACTCGATGTTGTCCTTGCCCGCGGTCAGGATGTTCCCCCACGAGGGCGTCGGGGGCTGGACCCCGATGCCCAGGAACGACAGGGCGGACTCGGTCAGGATCGCGCCCGCAACGCCGAGCGTCGCGGCGACGAGGACCGGAGCCAGGGTGTTGGGCAGGATGTGCCGGACGATGATCCGCAGGTCGCCCGCTCCCTGGGCGCGCGCCGCCGCCACGAAGTCCCGCTCCCGGATCGACAGGGTCTCCGCCCGGACCAGCCGCGCCACCCCCATCCAGCCCGTGAGGCCGATGACCCCCATGATGTTGTAGATCGAGGGCTCCAGGAACGCAATCACCGACAGGATCAGGAAGAACGTGGGAAAACAGAGCATAATGTCGACGAAGCGCATGAGAACGGCATCGCCCAGCCCTCCGTAAAATCCCGCGAAGAGCCCCACCATCAGCCCGATGGCCGTAGCGATGCCGACCGCCACGAAACCCACCTTGAGCGAGATCCGCGCGCCGTACACCATGCGGGCGAGAACGTCCCGGCCCAGTTCATCGGTCCCCAGCGGGTGCTCCGCGGAGGGCGGCTGCAGAACCTTGAGGACGTCGATCCGGTTCGGATCGTGGGACGAGAAGGCGCGGGGAAAGGCCGAGACGATGAAGAAGAAGAGGACCGCGGCGCCGCCCGCGACCGCCAGCCGGTTCCGCATCAGCCGCTTCAGGAAATCGACGCCCATCGAGCGCTGGGAGGGATCCATCGCGTCATCCCGTCCGGATGCGGGGGTCGACCAGCGCGTAGCCGACGTCCGCGAGCAGGTTGCCGAGGAGCGTCAGGAACGCGCCGATCGTCAGGATCCCCATGATCAGCGGGTAGTCCCGCGACATCACCCCCTGGTAGAAGAGCTGCCCCATCCCCGGGATCGCGAAGATCGTCTCGAAGATGACGGAGCCCCCGAGCAGGTCCGGCACGGAAAGCCCGAGGATCGTGATGACCGGAAGGAGGGCGTTCCGGACCGCGTGCCGGAACACCACCAGCCGCTCGGGGAGTCCCTTGGCCTTCGCGGTGGCGATGTAGTCCTGCCGGATCACCTCCAGCATGTTGGAGCGCATGTACCGGGAAAATCCCGCCAACCCCCCGAACCCCGCCAGCAGGACCGGCAGGACGAGGTGCCGCACGCGGTCCCATGCCCTTCCCGCGAGGGAGAACGAGTCGTGCTCCAGCGAGACCAGGCCCGAAATGGGAAGCCAGCCGAGCTTCACCCCGAACAGGATCATGAGGAGGAGGGCCAGCCAGAACGTGGGGATGGCGAACCCCGTGAAGACGGTCACCGTCGAGATGCGGTCGAACCAGGAGTCCTTCCGCACGGCGGAATAGATCCCGATCGGGATCGCGACGAAGAAGATGATCCCCAGGGAGAGCACGTTGATCGCGAGCGTCACCGGGATCCGCTCGCGGATCTTGTCGACGACCTGCCGCCCGTCAGGGGAAAAGCTCCGGCCGAAGTCGAGCGTCGCCATCCTTCCGAGCCAGCGCCCGTACTGGAGGTACAGCGGCTGGTCCAGCCCGTAATAGGCCTTGAGCCGCTCCCGGACTTCCGCCGTGGCCTTCGGGTTCAGGTCCGAGGCGGCCCCGATCGGCCCCCCGGGGGCCATGTGAATCACGAGGAAGGAGATCAGGCTGATCCCCACCAGGAGCGGGATCGTCAGCAGGAGCCTTCGGACGACGTACCGCAGCATCGCTCTCCTACTTCTGGAAGGAGGTGTACTTCTGCTGGCCCTTCGGCACGTACCACCGGATGAAGTTGTACGCGATCCCGATGGGCGCCGGCTCGATCCCGTGGATCCGCCTGTGGACGGCGGGCAGCGAATCGGGGACGTAGAGGAAGACGTACGGCTGCTCTTCCGCCAGGATCTCCTGGATCCGGAAATACGCCTTTTTCCGCTTCTCGATGTCGAAGGTCCGGCGCCCTTCCTCCAGCAGGCGGTCCACCTCGGGGTTGGAGTAGCCGACGAAGTTCAGCTCCTTGGGCCCCGTCTTCTTCGAGCTCCAGATGTCGTACTGGTCGGGGTCCGGCGTGATGCTCCACCCGAGGATCACGGCGTCGAACTTCCTCTTGTCGATGAACTCGTTGATGAAGGCGGCCCACTCCACGGTGCGGATCTCCATCCGGATCCCCACGGCGGCCAGGTGCTGCTGGAGGATCGCCGCCGTCTTGGAGCGGCTCTCGTTGCCGGCGTTGGTCAGGACGGTGAACCGGAACGGCTGCCCGCCCTTCTCGAGCGTCCCGTCGGTCCCCGGCTTCCATCCCGCCTCGGCCAGCAGCCGTTTCGCCCTCTCCGGGTCGTACGGGAACTTCGGCACGTCGGGATTGTAGACCCAGGTGCCCGGCTTGTACGGGCCGATCGCCTCCTGCCCGAGCCCGAAGAGGACGCCGTCCACCAGCTCTTTCTTGCGGATCGCGCAGGCGATGCCCTGCCGGACCTTCTTGTCCTTGAAGAACGGATGCGAAAGGCGGAACCCCAGGTACGTGTAGTTGAACGCCGTATAGCGGAATTTGTTGTACGACTTCCGGAACTCGTCGGTCTCGGTCTGGCGCGTATACTGCAGCGGCGTCAGGTTCATGGAATCGATCCCGCCGGATTTGAGCTCCAGGAACAGGGTCGCCTGGTCCGGGATGACGCGGGTGACGACCCGCTGGAGGTACGGCCTCCCTTCGAAATAGTCCGGGTTCGCATCGAAGACCACCCGCTCCCCCGGCTTCCATTCGACGAACTTGTAGGGCCCCGTCCCGATCGGATGCTCCTTGTTGAGGGGGCTTTTGGAGATGTCTTCGTACGTTTCGAGAAGGTGCTTCGGGAGGATCGACATCCCCCAGGAGGCAAGGGCCGGAGCGAACGGCTTTTCGTATTCCACTACGAACGTATAAGG
>PQAK01000182.1:3331-21951 GCA_003105225.1 Deltaproteobacteria bacterium
GGGGCGCCGTCGTGCCACTTGACCCCCTTCCGCAGGTGGAAGGTGATCTTCTTCCCGTCGGGGGAGATGTCCCACGATTCGGCCAGCTCCCCCTCGAGCTTCAGGTCCTTGTCGTACCGGACCAGCCCGTTGAAGACGTAGCCGGCCGCATCGTGGGAGGCGGCGTCGGAGGTGACCGCGGTGAGGAAGCCGCTCACGTCCCCGTTGCTCCCGAAGACGATGGCGTCGCCGTAGGCGGGGGCTCCCTGCTTCCCGGCGGGCTCCGCGGCGGTGCCGCCTTTCTTTTCACTGGAGCAGCCGGACGTCATGGCGACGGCCAGCAGTCCGACGAGCATGGCTGCCGCAAGACGATTCATTCCGCGTCCCTCCGCAGCAGGATCTTCGCCCCGGAGACCTCCAGCCGCACCAGGGGGGGCGGCCCCGCCGATTCGCGCCCCGGGTACGAGACGGCCACGCGCTTCCCCGAGAACTCGTATTCGGCGCGCAGGAGAAACCGGCGCGAGGGATCGGAAAAGAGCAGCTGCCGCCCGTCTTCGAATACCCATTCCCCCTCCCTTGTCCCGGCCAGCTTCCCTCCCTCCACGGCGTATCCGGGCGCGCCGGACAGGATCCTGCCCAGGGAAACCGGGCCCGCCGGCACCGTCGGGAGGTGTTGCGGCAGGAACGCTTCCGCCGCCGGTCCCCTGGTGACCGTGATGCGGGACCCGTCGTTCGAGAGGAACAGTGCGGGCCGTCCCATGGGATCGTAAACGCCCACGGTTTCCTCCCCGGGCGCGCGCGCGTTCACCCCCGAAAGAAACGGAAGCACCCGTCCGGAAACCTCGGCGACGCCGGAATAGGAGGCTTCGATGGGAAAGGAAACCGCGGAGGAGCGGGCGAAGAGCTCCTGCGCGCTCCTCGCCTCGTCCCCGGCGATCCGGTAACGGGCGGGAGCGCACCCGGCCGCAAGGAGAAGCGCCGATGCGAGCCAGCAGGTCGTTGCTGCGAGGCGCGTCAGGCCGATTCTCTCCTCATTTGAAGGGCAGGACCTCTTTCCTGGCCCGGCTGAGCTTGTTCCGGATCTCCTCCGGTTTTTCGTGACCCTTCGCGATCGACTTCTCGAAATATGCGGCCGCCTCGCCCGCTTTCCCCTCGCTCATGAGGACGTCCCCCAGGTGCTCGAGAACGACGGGATCGTCGGGGACCAGCGTAAGCGCCTGCCGCAGCTCCCTCTCGGCCCGCGGGAAGTCCCCTTTCCGGTAGTGCACCCACGCCAGGCTGTCGAGGAAATATCCGTCGTCGGGCCGGACCTCCAGCGCGCGCAGGATCAGCGATTCCGCTTCGTCGAGCTTCTGGTTCCTGTCGGCGTACGAATACCCCAGGTAATTGAGCGCCACGGCATGCTTCGGGTCGATCTCGATCGCCTTCTCCATCGACGCCACCATCTTGTCGAAGTTCCCCATCTTGTCGTAGACGACCCCCAGGGAAAACCGCGCCGACGCGCTTTTCGGGTCCTTCGCGGCCGCTTCCGAGAGGACCCCGATCGCCTCCTCGTACCGTTTCGCTTCCTCGAGCTGCCCGCCGAGGAACACCATCAGGTCGACGTCGTCCGGGAACTTCTCCCGCACCTTCCGGGTCGCCTCGATCGCCTCCGCGGTTTTCTTCTGAAGCCCGAGCGTGATCGCCAGGTGGAGCATCGCGTCGCGGTAGAACGGGGACGATTCCGGGATGGAGCGGAACTGCTCCTGCGCTTCCGGAAGCACCCCCTTCTCTTCGTACGTGGTGCCCAGGAAGAAGCGGGCCTGGTAATTTTTCGGCTGCGACGTAAGGACGAAGCGGAACTCGTTGATCGCGTCGTCGAACCGGTCCCGCTCCAGGTAGAGCAGCCCCAGCTTCGTCCGGAAATCCAGGTTGTCGCCGGAAAACCGCTTGAGCTCCTCGTATTCGCTGGTCGCCTGGTCGATCTTGTTCTCGAGGATCAGGACCCGTCCCAGCCGTTCCCGGATGAACGGGTTGTTCGGGGAGGCCGCAAGCGCGCGGCGGTACCGCTCCTCCGCGTCCGCGTGCCGGCCGAGGATCTCCAGGACCCCCCCCGAATCGATGAGGGCGCTGTCGAACGACGGCACGATGGAAAGGGCCTTGTCGAAATCGGCGAGAGCGGCGTCGAACTTCTTCTGGGAGGCCAGGAGGCGGCCCCTGTAGTAGTACGCGAGAAACGAATCCGGATTGCGGTCGATGAGGGAGTCGAGCTGCGCCTCGGCCTTGTCGAAGCTCCCCATCTCCACGTACAGCGTCGCCAGGTGGACGAAGGCCTCCTCGTTCTCGGGGTCGTCGGCGATGACCCTGCTGTAGAGACTCGCCGCCTTCTCCTTCTCCCCCGTCGCCGCCAGGATGCCGGCGAGCAGGTACCGGGCCTTCGTGTGCTTGTCGTCGATCGCCAGCGCTTTCTCCAGCGATTCCCTGGCGCCCGGGAGGTTCCCCTTCTTGACGAGAACGTTCCCGATTTCGTAAAGGACTTCCGGTTCGTTGTCCTTCAGCCGCAGCGCCTTGCGATACGACTCGAGGGCAGCGTCGAGATTCCCTTCCCGGTAGGAAAGGTAGCCGGAAAGAAACAGGGAGTACATCCTGCCCTGCAGGCGGCTGTTCGCGGCTGCGGAATTCCCGTGAAAGGCAAGCGCCTCTCCCGTCATCAGAAACAGAACGATCGTTCCGACCAGGATTCGTGTCTTCATCCGGTTCCTCAGAAGGTATCCGCGTTCCGTGTATTATACACAAATCAGCCGGAGGCCGCCCGCCGGCCGGAGGCCGCCATGCTCTCGGAGGTCCGCGTAACCCCGATTCTTTCCGCCCTGTTGTCCCGGGGAGGGGAATACGGGGAGCTGTTCTGCGAGGAAGTGCGTTCGCTCACGGTCCTCCTGGAGGACGGCAGGATCGAGCGGGTGGCTTCCGGTACCGACAGGGGAGTGGGAATCCGCCTGATCCACCGGGGAAAGACGTTCTACGCCTACACGAACGAGGTCGATGACCGCGTCCTTCTCTCGCTGGCGGGGGACCTTTCCCGGTACGCGGAAGGAGGCGGCGTTCCCGCCGTCCTCCCCGCCTCCCCCGCCGCCGTCCGGGGACCCTCCGTGATCCGCGTGCCGCCGTCGGCGCGCGCCATCCGCGATAAGACGGGGCTTGTGACCCTGATGGACCGCGTCGCGCGAGGTGCGTCGGCGGAGATCCGCCAGGTCCGCGCGGCCTACGCGGAGTCGGAACGCAGCATCGAGGTGGCCGCCCATCCCGGGGTATTCGTTTCCGACGCCCGGACGTACACGGTGTTGTCCGTGCAATGCGTCGCCGGCGACGAGAGCGGGCTTACGATGGGGTACGAGTCCGGGGGGGGGACGGCCGGCTGGGAATTCCTGGAGGAATTCGACCCCGAGACCCTTGCCCGTAAAGCCGCCTCCCGCGCCTTGCGCACCCTCTCCGCCCGGAAGCTCGAAGGCGGCCGGATGCCGGTCGTCCTGTCCGCGGAAGCGGGAGGAACGATGGTCCACGAGGCGATCGGGCACGGGCTGGAGGCGGACCTTGCCCGGCAGGGGATGTCCGTTTACCGGGATGCGCTGGGAAGGGAAGTGGCCAGTCCGCTCGTCTCCATCGTCGACGACGCAACGATACCGGGGAAGCGGGGAGCCTTCGGCATCGACGACGAGGGAACGCCGGGGGAGCGGACGGTGCTCGTGGAGAACGGCGTCCTCAAGGGGTTCCTGCACGACCGGCTTTCCGCGATGAAGGAGGGCGCGCGCTCCACGGGGAACGGCCGGCGCGAGTCCTACCGCTACAAGCCGATCCCCCGCATGAGCAACACGGTCCTGCTGCCGGGTTCGACCCCGCCCGGCGAGATCCTGAAAAGCGTGGACAGCGGGCTCCTCGTCGTCAAGATGGGGGGAGGGCAGGTCAATACCGTCACCGGGGACTTCATGTTCGAAGTCGCGGAAGGGTACCGCATCGAGAACGGCAGGCGGGGAGAACCCGTGCGGGGCGCCACCATCACCGGCAACGGTCCCGAGGCGCTGCGGATGATCGACCGGGTAGGAAGCGACCTGGGGTTCGGGCTGGGGACCTGCGGCAAGGAGGGACAGGGGGTCCCCGTGGGCGACGCGCAGCCGACCCTCCGATTCGGCCCGCCGTACATCACTGTCGGCTAGTGGAGCGGCCGGAATCCGTTATACTGTTACTCGCTCCAGGCCGCCCGAAGCGGGCCTGGCGAATTCGCGATGCCCGGAGCCTGCCCGATGTTCACGCGCATCCTGGAAGCGCTCGCCTCCCTGATCATCTACGTCATCTCCCGGATGGGGCTGCCGGGGATCGGACTGCTCATGGCGATCGAGTCCGCCTGCATCCCGCTCCCCTCCGAGGTGATCATGCCGTTCTCGGGCTACCTGGTCTTCCTGGGGAGATTCTCGCTCTGGTCCGTCGCGCTCGCGGGGGCGATCGGGTGCGTCGCCGGGTCCGTCCCCGCGTACTACCTGGGGATGTACGGGGGGCGGCCGCTCATCGAGAAGTACGGGAAGTACATCCTGATGTCCCACCACGACCTGGACCTGGCGGACCGCTGGTTCGCCCGCCACGGGGAGGCGACGGTCTTTTTCGCGCGGCTCCTGCCCGTCGTCCGGACCTTCATCGCCTTCCCCGCGGGCGTGGCGCGGATGGACATGAAGCGGTTCATCGCCTACACGTTCGCCGGGTCCCTGCCGTGGTGCCTGGGGCTTGCCTATGTCGGCAAGGTCATGGGGGAGCAGTGGCCCACGCTGCGGGGAACCTTCCACAAGTTCGACCTCCTGATCGGCGGCGCGCTGATCGCGGGGATCGCATGGTACGTCCGCCGGCATTTCCGGAACCGGAAGGCGGAAACCGCGTGACCGTCGCCGTCCGCGGGAAAGGCAATTCACGGTAAGATACGCCATCAACCAGGGCGCGCGGGAGTTCGTGCAAAACCGGGTCACCACCATCCTCGACGCATTGGAGACGTCCCGCAAGGGGCTGGCGGTCTATGCTGTCCTCGTCCTGGCGCTCACCGCGGCGTCCTTCTCCTTTTCCGAGAGCATCCTGCGGTTCCTCGTCCGCCTGCTGGGACGCAAGCTCGTCGCGTACTCGCCCGACGAGGGCTTCCTGACGCTCATCCACCTCTCCCTCTACTGCGGGATCGCGCTCTCCCTCCCGGCCGGGGCGTGGCTGCTGTGGCGGGGCGCGGTGGCGCGGTGGATGCCCGGCTGGCGGGGGTGGGGAGGGCCCGTCATTCTCCTGGCCACCGCCCTGTTCTGCGCAGGCGGCCTGGTGAGCTACTACGTTCTGCTCCCTGCGGGGATCGGGTTCCTGGTGAGTTTCGAGACCGAGAAGGTGTCGGCCCTCATCTCGGCCCGCAAGTTCATCTCCTTCTGCGGCACGATGCTCTTCGCCCTGGGACTGTCCTTCGAGGCGCCCCTGGTTTCCTACTTCCTTGCGCGCGCCGGATGGCTCACGCCGGCGATATTCCGGAAGCGATGGCGCCACGCCATGCTGATCTGCGTCGTCCTCGCCGCCGTCATCACCCCGACGCCCGACGTGTACAACATGACGCTCATGTCCCTGCCGCTTCTGGGGCTGTATTTCGTGAGCTTCGGCATCGTCGTTCTTGTCGACAAGACCCGGAGGCCCGTTCCCGGGACGAAGAAGTGACGACCGTCACTTTTTGCGGCGCTTCTCCTGGTGCCTCTCGTGCAGCCTCCGGAACACCCGCTCCAGCTCGTCCTTGTACGCGAACGCGATGAAGACGAGGACGATCGCGACGCCGGTCAGGAGGAAAAAGGGAAGATATTCCTTGCTCCTCAGGTAGTACCCCCCCAAGGTCAGCATCACGGTCCCGAGCAGCCTGCCCGAAACGGCGATGGACAGGAACTCCAGCGTGGTCAAATGCCCCAATCCGAGAATGTAGCAGAGGTAGTCCTTGGGGAACCCGGGGATCAGGAACAGGAGAAAGATCAGGAAGGCTCCCTTGTGATGGAGAAGATAATCGAAGCGGTCCATCGTCGCCTTGTCCACGAACCTCTCCGTTAGCGGCCTTCCGAAGTACCGGGACAGGGCAAAAGCGGCATAGGAGCCGATCGTAAGCCCGGTCGTCGACAGCAGGACGCCGATGACCGGGCCGTACAGGTATCCCCCCAGCAGTCCGGTGGCCTCCCCGGGGATGGGAGCGGCGACGACCTGGATCACCTGCAGGCAGATGAATCCCGCGAACCCCCACATCCCGAGGGAATCGATGAAGCCGCGCAGCCGATGCTTGTCCAGGAAGAAATGGATGAGGCCCGACCGGTACAGGAGATAGGTGATCAGGGCCAGCGCTGCGATAAAGACCAGCGGTTTGAGCCAGATGCGGTTCTTCCCCGGCGGCGGCATGGCGCCATTATATGAAACTGGAAGGGAAAAGGGCGATTACGTCGTAAGGAACCTCCTGCGGAACCGCCGGTAGGAGTCTTCCGGCAGGGAGACGGCCCCGTAGGGAATCCGGCCCAGGAACCTGTCCCCGGAGATGCGCGCGACTTCGGCCTCGTTGGCCTCCCGTGCCGGAAAAGGATCCGCGGAACGGTCGTTCAGAACGACCCCGGCAACGGCAAGCCCTTCGGACTCCAGGTACCGCATGGTGAGCCGGAGATGGTTGAGCACGCCGAGGCGATTCTCCGCCACGACCAGGACGGAGAGGGAAAGGTCGCGGGCGAGGTCCGCGAAGGCGTACCCCTCGCAGATCTCCACGGCGATTCCTCCCGCCCCCTCCACGAGAAACACCTCCGAAGAACCTGCCGCCGCGGCGGCCGCCTCCCGGATCCGCCCGGGGGCGATCGAAACTCCCGCCCGGCGTGCGGCAAGGTGCGGGGACAGCGCTGCCGCCAGGGGATGCGGGCAGATCTCGCTCAAGGACATCCCCGGGGCGATGGCGTCCCGAAGCGCCGCCGCGTCCCCCGGGAAGGGGGCGCCGCCGGGACCGGGCGCGCACCCCGATTCGACGGGTTTGAAGGGGGAAACCGCAATCCCCTCGGCGGCGAGGCGGCTTCCGAGCAGGCAGGCGAATCGGGTCTTGCCCGCGCCGGTGTCGGTCCCCGTGATCAGGAACGCCTTCATCCCAGCACCTCGCCGATCGCCCACGACGCCGCATCGACCAGGCCCAGGATCTCGTCCTCGGTCGAGGACAGGGGGGGCAAAAGCACCACCACGTCGCCCAGGGGCCGGAGGAGAACGCCCTTCTCCCTCGCCTTCCGCGCAATCCGCTGTCCGGTCTTCCGCGCCGGCGGGAAGCCTTCCTTCGCCGCCCGGTCGGCCACGATCTCGATTCCCGCCATCAGCCCCTTCTGCCGGATGTCGCCGACGTTGGGGTGACCCGACAATGCCGAAAGGGAACCCGACATGGCTCCGGAGAGGGCGGAAACGCGCGCCGGCACGTCCTCGCGCCCGAAGATCGAGAGGGTGGCCAGCCCCGCCGCGCACCCGAGGGGATTCGCGGTGTAGGAATGGCCGTGGAAAAACGTCTTGTACTCCTCGTACCGTCCCAGGAAGGCGCGGTAGACCTCATCGGTCGCCAGCGTCGCCGCCAGCGGCAGGTACCCGCCGGTCAACCCCTTGGCGACCGCCATGATGTCCGGCGACACGCCCTCCCGGTCGCAGGCGAACATCGTGCCCGTGCGGCAGAAACCGGTAGCGACCTCATCGCAGATCAGCAGGACGGAGCACTCCCGCGTCACGTCGCGAAGGCGCCGCAGGTATCCCTCGGGCATCATCAGCATGCCCGCCGCCCCCTGGACCAGCGGCTCCACGACGACCGCCGCAAGGGAACCGGCGGACCGGCGCACCTCCTCCTCCATCCGGTCGGCGCAGTGCAGGCCGCAGGACGGGCGGGAGAGGCCGTACGGGCACCGGTAGCAATGGGGAGAGGGCATCCTGCGCGTGGGAAACAGCAGGGGGCGGAAGATCTTGTGGAACAGGTCGATCCCACCGGCCGACACGGAGCCCAGCGTGTCGCCATGGTAGGCCTCGGAAAGGGTAAGAAACGTCGTCCTCCCCTCCCCGCTTCCCTTCTGCCGCCAGTACTGGAAGGCCATCTTGATCGCGATTTCCATGGCCGTGGAGCCGTTGTCGGAGTAGAAGACCCGGGACAGCCCCTTCGGCGCGACCGCCAGGAGCTTTTCCGCCAGCTCGACCGCCGGGGGATGCGACAGCCCCAGGAACGTGGAGTGCGCCAGGAGATCCAGCTGCGCGCGGACGGCGTCGTCGATCTCCTTCCGGCGATGCCCGAACAGGTTCACCCACAGGGAGGAGACCCCGTCGAAATACCGGTTCCCGTCGGTGTCGATGAGGTAGTTGCCCTCTCCGCGCTCGATGACGAGGGGGTCCTCCGTTTCCCAGTCCGCCATCTGGGTGAACGGGTGCCAGATCGCCGCCTTGTCCCTACGCCTGAGCGATTCCGTGCGATTCAATCCCCTGCTCCTTCAGCGCCCGGTCGATTTCCCTTGCGGCCGTATGGATCATCTCCGGGGTGTGCGTGGCCATCAGCGTCAGCCGCAGCCGACCCGTCCCCTCCGCCACCGTGGGGGGGCGGATCCCGGGGATGAACACCCCGCGGTCGAACAGCGCCTTCGCGACGGCCATCGTCTCCCTGTCTCCGCCGACGAGGATCGGGACGATCGCGGTCCGGGAAGCCACCGGCCTTCCCCGCTTCGCCATCTCCCGGCGGAAGAGCTCCTGGTTGCGCCACAGGGAAGCCAGCAGCCCCCGTTCCTTCTCGAGGAGGTTGACCGCGGCCAGCGTCGCCCCCGCGAGGGCGGGCGGCAGGCCCGTGTTGAAGATGAAGGGGCGGCACTTGTTGATGAAATAGTCGACCATGGCGCGCGTCGTCCCGATGTAGGCCCCGTACGTGCCGAGCGCCTTGGAAAACGTCCCCATCTGGATGTCCACACGATCGCGCATCCCGAAATGGTCGGCGGTCCCCCGCCCGTGCGGCGGGAGCACCCCGGTGGCGTGGGCGTCGTCGACGACGAGGATCGCCCCGTGCCTCTCCTTCGCCTCCACCAGGTCGGGCAGGGGCGCGAGGTCGCCGTCCATGCTGAACACGCCGTCGGTCACAACGATCTTGCGCCGCGAGCGCGACCTTCCGAGGAGGTCCGAGAGGTGCCCCGCGTCGCCGTGCCGGTAGACCTCCACGCGGGCGCGCGCCAGCCGGCAGCCGTCGACGATCGATGCGTGGTTCAGCTCGTCGGAGAAGATCGTCGCCCCGGGGCCGGAAAGCGTCGACAGGATCCCCAGGTTGGCGAGGTAGCCGGCGCTGAACGACAGCGCCGCCTCCGTCCCCTTCATGCGGGCCACCGCGTCCTCGAGGTCGGCGTGGACGTCCATGTGGCCGCAGATCAGCCGGGATGCGCCGGATCCCACCCCGTAGCGGCCGGCGGTTTCGACGAGCGCCGCAACGACCGCGGGGTGGTTGGCCAGCCCCAGGTAGTTGTTGGAGGAGAAGTTGAGCCGCTTCTCCCCTCCGATCACGACTTCGGCTTCCTGGGGCCCGGAGACGCGGCGCAGCGAACGGTAACGGCCCTTCGCTTTCAGCTCCTCGACTTCCCCGGAAAGAAAGGAGAGATCCATCGATCACGCCTCCCGGAGGGAAAGGCCGAGGTCGCGGATCATCTGCACGTCCTCCTCGGCCGGCCGGCCGCGCGTGGTGAGGTAGTTCCCCGCCATCGTTCCCGTCGCGCCCGCCGCGAACATCAACGCCTGCAGGTCCCGCAGGTTCACTTCCCTCCCGCCGCACACGATGATTTCCCGCCCCGGGTGGCACAGTCGCAGCATCGCGATGATCTTGAGGCAGTCGAACGGCGACAGCTCCCGTTTCCCCTCGAGCGGCGTGCCGGGGACCGGGTTCAGGAAATTGACCGGGATCGAATCGACGTCGAGCTCCCGCAGCGTCATGGACAGCTCCACGCGGTCTTCGTCGGTTTCCCCGAGGCCGAAAATCCCCCCGCTGCATACCCAGGCGCCGGCCGCCTTCGCCTCGCGGACGGCGCGGACGTCCGCATCGTAATCGTGCGTCGAACAGACCGCGGGGAAGAAGCGGCGGGACGTCTCCAGGTTGTGATGGATCGAGCGCAGGCCCCGCGAGAGGAGGTAGGCGGCGTCCCCGGCGGAAAGCGTCCCCAGGCTCACGCACGTCTCCAGTCCCAGCTCGTTGCGGATCCGCTCGACGGCGTTCCCCACCCGCTCGAGCTCCTTCCGGTTGCGCATGGCGAGGCCGGAGCCGACGATGGAGAACTCCCGCGCGCCGCGCGCCTTGGCCTCCCGCGCCGCGGCCAGGATCTCCTCTTCGCCGGCCAGGGGATACTTTCGGATCTCCGCCTTCGACCGGCTGGATTGCGAGCAGAAGGAGCAGTCCTCCGAGCAGAGCCCCGACTTCGCGTTCACGATCGAGCAGAGCCGGATCCCGTCCCCCTTGAACCGCCGCCGAACGGCATCCGTCACTTCCAGGAGCGTCCACAGCGCTTCCCGCGGGAGCCGCAGGACCGACAGCGCGTCGGAACCGGATATCCCGGTCCCGGACATGGCGTTTTCCCGTATTCTTTTCCAGAAAACCTGCATCCGCCCCCCTTGGCCGCCGACCGCCGCCAGTCCGCATTTTCCCGGAACCGGATACTGCTGTCAACCTTCATTCCCAGCGTCAGGTTTACAGCGAACCGTCCCCGGCAGCGCCGATTTCATCTAAAATAGGGGCGGCGATAGTGCAGCCCCGCCGACTGCGGAGGACTTGTCGCAGGAATTCGGCGGAGCCGCCGCAGGAGGGGGGCGCAGTGAGGTAAAGCGCAGCCGCGCGGGTTCATCGCGCGGCGAGCCACGAACGGAGTCCCCCTCCGAGGCGGCGCAGCCGATTCCAAGTGCATATCGCCCGGAGGCAACCATCGTGAAGGAAACGGTCCGGCTGCTGGTGTTCGACCTGGACGGGACGCTGGTGGATTCCAAGGTAGACCTTGCGAATTCGGTCAATCACGCGCTGGCGGCATTCGGCTTACCGGCCCTTCCGCACCCCATGATCTATTCCTACGTGGGGGACGGGGCGACGATGCTCATCCGCAGGGCGGTGGGAGAAGCGGCCGACGGGACCCTGCCGGCAGTTCTCCATCGGTTCCTCGAGCACTACCGGCATCATCTCCTGGACACCACGGTTCCCTACCCCGGTGTGCCGGAATGTCTTGCGGAGTGGGCGGGATCCTATCGGATGGCGGTCCTGACGAACAAGCCGCTCGACATGAGCCGGAAGATCCTGTCGGGGCTCCTGCTCTCGAGGTACTTCCCGGATGTCGTCGGCGGGGACTCCCTGGAAACCAAGAAGCCCGAGCCGGAGGGGCTCCTCCACATCATGAGAAGGCTCGGAGTCTCCCCCGGCGAAACCCTCATGATAGGGGACTCCGCAAACGACGTCCTCGCGGGCAGGAGGGCCGGCGTCACGACCTGCGGGGTGACGTACGGGCTTGGAGCCGCGGGGTTTGCTTCCTCCCCGCCGGATTTCACGATCTCCCGGTTCCCCGAGCTTTTCGACCGGATACGCCCGTCGCATTGAACCCTCGAGGAGGGCGGCCTTGAAAACCCGCGGCCCCGTTCCCTTTCAGGCGGTCCTGCTGTTTTTCGGGATCGTCATCCTCGTGCGCCTGGCCTCGGCGCATCCGTCGTCGTTTCTCCTTTTCCAGCCGGACCTTCTGGCCGCCGTTCTTTTTCTATACGTCCCCTTTATCCGTTATCGCCGCGGAAACGCTCCCGCCTGGCTCCGGATCGGGGATGCGGGAAGAAGCGCCAAGACGGCGCTTCTGCTTGGCGCCTGCGGCGCCCTTGCGTATCTGCTGTACGCCCGGCTTCCTCTCCCGCCCGCCCTGGCGCCGTATTCGGGACCCGCGCCTCCCGTGGGGGAACTCCTCTTCCGGCAGGCGCTCCTGGTGGCGCTTCCCGAGGAGGTATTTTTCAGGGGGTACCTGTACGACGCGTTCGAGGAAAGGGGGTGGGAGCCGATTCTCCCCTCCTCCGTGCTGTTCGCCGCGGGCCACCTGGTCATCTCCCCCTCGTGGTACCGGGCGCTCACCCTGTTTCCCGGCCTTCTGCTCGGGGGGGGACGAAAGGGTTCCGGGAATATCTACGTCCCGATCCTGCTGCACCTGCTGTTCAACCTGCTGCCCGTTTTCGCGGGGGGATCGCGATGAACGACTTCCGGGTGGGATGGGGCCACCTCTTCTTCTTCCACGCCTACGACGTCGGGTTCGACATTTCGCTCCCGGAGGCAAGGGCGGTATCCGAGGCGGCGGAGTCCCAGGGACTGGCGGGGCTGCGCCCGGGCCAGGCGCACCTCCAATACCGTCCCAAGCCCCTGGTGATCCCCGCCGGCGCCGTGGATATCCGCCACCAGGACGCCGTCTTCCGCATGGAAGGATCCGTGAAGATCTTCGATTTCGGCGCGCTGTCGGTCAGCCTCTGCCTGCCGGTCCGGGACCTGCCCTGGGAGGAGTTCACCGCGACCGCCCTGCTGCTGGCGGGAGTGGAAGCGGTGGAGAACGCGGCGCGGGAAGTCGCCAAAGGGGTCTTCGGGAAGATCCGGCCGGCGGTCCGGAGGGCGGAATTCCTGGACCTCGTCGAGGAGTACAGCCTGTGGCATGTGGGAAGCTTCGCCCCGGAACTGCCCGCCGGCCAGGCGCTGGCCCGCTTCCCGCAGGACATCGCCCGGCTGCTCACCCTGGAGCAGGGGACCTTCAGCGATGCGGCGCTCTCCGAGATCCTGCGGAACCCGATCCGATACTTCGAAAACGATTTCTGCCTCGCGGAGTGGAACGCCGCCTTCGTGTACGATCCCAAGTACCACGACACCGCCGAGGTGCTCGAGTTCCTGAACGTCCAGATGCTGGAGCTGCGGTTCTTCGACCGCATCCTGCAGACCGCCCTCGACGACATGGCCGACGAGCTCCGCAAGTCCCGGGGGATCCTGTCCATCCTTCACGACCCTTACGAAACTCCCCTGCGCCGGCTCTCCGAGATCAAGGTGGACGTGTCCATGCTCCGGGAGCGGATCAACAATGCCCTGAAGCTGGTCGGCGACGTCTACCTCGCCCGGATCTACGAGGAGGCGCGCCGGAAGGCGGGGACGGAAAAATGGGAAGGCACCATCCGGGACCGGCTGAAGGCGCTGGAGGATATCTACACCATCCTCAACAACCGGGCCGCGGCGTCGCGCGCGGAGACCCTCGAGATGATCATCATCCTGCTCATCGCGCTCGAGATCGCAATGGGGCTGTTGCGGCGATGATGCGGCCGGATCGCCGCCGGTGCGTGAAGCCGGCGGCGGTTTTTGTTACTATTCACCCAGTAAATCCTCGGTGGAGGAAGAACCGATGAAGATTCGCGCTATCGACCAGCTGGATCTTTCCGGGAAACGCGTGCTGATCCGCGTCGATTACAATGTGCCGCTGGACAAGGCGGGCAACGTCGCCGACGACACCCGGATCCAGGCGGCGCTTCCCACCGTGCGCCACGCCGTATCGCACGGCGGAAAGGCGATCCTCCTGTCCCACATGGGCCGCCCGAAGGGGAAACGGGTGCCGGAGATGAGCCTGGCCCCCGTGGCGAAACGGCTCTCCGCGCTCCTGGGCAAGGAGGTCCCCTTTCTGCCCGACTGCGTCGGCGAAACGGTGGAGAAAGCGGTCTCGGCGATGCACCCGGGCGACGCCGTCCTGCTGGAGAACGTCCGCTATCACCCCGAGGAAGAGAAGAACGACGAGTCCTTCGGCAGGAGACTGGCCGCCCTCTGCGACGTCTACGTCAACGATGCCTTCGCCACGGCGCACCGGGGCCACGCCTCCAACGTCGCGGTCACCCGGTTCGTCAAGGAGAAGGCCGCGGGGCTCCTGATGAAGAACGAGATCGCCTATTTCGAGAAGGCGCTCGTCGATCCCGCCCGCCCGCTCGTGGCGGTTTTCGGCGGGGCGAAGATCTCGGGCAAGATCGAGGCGATCAACAACGTGCTGGACAAGGTGGACAAGATCCTCATCGGGGGGGCGATGGCGAACACGTTCTTCGCGGCGCAGGGGCACGAGGTGGGGAAATCCCTCTTCGAGGCCGAGATGCTGGACACGGCGCGGCAGGTGCTCGCCACCGCGGCCGCCCGCAAGGTCAAGCTGTATCTCCCGGTGGACGTCGTGGCGGCCGACCGGCTCGAGGCCGCCGCCTCCACGAGGGCCGTTCCCGTGCAGGAGATCCCCGCCGGGCTGGATCGCGGCGGACGTGGGACCGGCGACTTCCCTGCTGTTCAAGGAGGCCCTGCAGGGGGCGAAGACGATCGTCTGGAACGGCCCCCTGGGAGCCTTCGAGATGGGGCCGTTCGGCAGCGGGACGTTTTCGATGATGCGGGCGCTGGCGGAGAGCGACGCGGTCACGATCGTCGGGGGAGGGGACACCGACACGGCGCTCCACAAGGCGGGGCTGTTCTCCCGGATGTCCTACGTCTCCACGGGCGGGGGCGCGTTCCTCGAGCTGCTGGAGGGGAAACGGCTGCCGGGGATCGAAGCGCTGGAATAGCGGGTCCCGTGCCCCGCCCGTCTCCGAAAGCCCGCGTCGAGGAGCTCCGGCGGCTCCTCCGCTACCACAACGACCGCTACTACCGGGAGGACGCGCCCGAAATCACCGACGCGGAATACGACGCCCTCTTCCGCGAGCTCCAGGAACTGGAGGACGCCCATCCCGAACTCTTCGACGCGGATTCCCCGACCCGGCGGATCGGGGCGGCGCCGGTCGAGGGGTTCGGCACGGTCGTGCGGTCGGTCCCGATGCTCTCCCTGCAGAACGCATTCACGGAAGACGAGCTGCGGGAATTCGACGCCCGGGTCCGCCGGGTTCTCCACGGCAAGGGGATCGCCGAATCCGCCCTGGCCGCCGCCGGCTACGTCGCGGAGGCGAAGATCGACGGGCTTGCGGTGGAGCTGACCTACGAAGGGGGCAACTACCTCCGCGGCGCCACCCGGGGCGACGGCGTGCGCGGCGAAGACGTCACCGCCAACCTGCGCACGGTGCCGGACGTTCCCCTTTCCGTCCCGGGCTCCCCTTCCCGCGGCGCGCGCCCGCCCTCCCAGGGCCCGGCCCGCCGGTATCCCCCCCGTCTCCTGGATGTTCGCGGGGAGATCTTCATGGAGAAGGAAGCGCTGCGGGAGTTGAACCGCGGGCGGGAACGCAGGGGGGAGCCCCCGTTCGCCAACCCGCGCAACGCCGCGGCAGGGTCCGTGCGGCAGCTGGATTCCAGGGTGACGGCGAGCCGGCGGCTTCGCCTCTGGGTGTACGGAACGGGCCGAGTGGAAGGGATCTCCTTCGAGACCCACTGGGAGGAGCTCGCCCTCCTCCACGGGTGGGGATTCCCGGTGAACTGGGACGGAAGCCGGAGATGCCGCGACATCGGGGAGGTCCTCGAATACTACCGCCACATGGAAACCGTGAAGGAGAAGCTTCCTTTCGAGATCGACGGCATCGTGGTGAAGGTGAACGAGCGCGCGCTCCAGGAGGAGCTGGGCGAGATTTCGCGCTCCCCGCGGTGGGCGATCGCCGCCAAGTATTCCCCCGACCGGGCCGAAACGACGGTCGAGGACATCGTGGTCAGCGTCGGGCGCACGGGCACGCTCACCCCGGTCGCGAACCTGGCGCCCGTGGTGGTCCGCGGCGTCACGGTCCGAAGGGCCACCCTGCACAACCAGGATTTCATCGACGAGAAGGACATCCGCGTCGGGGACCGGGTGGTCGTCCAGCGCGCGGGGGACGTCATCCCCGAGGTCGTCGAATCGCTGTCGGCCGGACGGAAGGAAGCCGGACGGGGGGAACCGTTCCGGATGCCGGACCGCTGCCCGATCTGCTCCTCCCCGGTGGAGCGGGTTCCCGGGGAGGCGGCGCACCGCTGCACGGGGCCGGGGTGCGTGGGGAGGCGCAAGGAGGCGCTGCGCCACTTCGTGTCCAAGAACGCGATGGACATCGAGGGGATGGGGGGGAAGATCATCTCGCTGCTGGTGGACGAGGGGCGGGTCACCGAGCCCGCCGACCTGTACGGGCTGGATCCGCAGACGCTGGCGGGCATGGAGCGCCTCGGGGAAAAATCCGCGGGCAACCTCGTGCGCGCCATCGAAAGGAGCCGGACGCCGACGCTTTCCCGCTTCCTGTACAGCCTCGGGATCCCGCACGTCGGGGAGCATCTGTCCGAGGTGCTGGCGCGGAGGTTCGGGTCGCTGGACGCGATCCGCAAGGCGACGGCCGAGGAGCTGTCCGAGGTGCACGAGGTCGGGCCCGAGGTGGCGAGGAGCGTGTCCGGGTTCTTTGCCTCGACGGAAGGCGGGCGGATGGTCGATCGCCTCCTCGAGAGGGGTAAAATAAAGATTCGGCCCGAAATCCCCCCCGAGGGGAACCTGGCCGGGAAGACGTTCCTGTTCACGGGAACGCTGGCCGTCTCCCGGGCGAAAGCCCAGGAGCTGGTCCGGAAGGCGGGCGGTAACGTGGCCGCGGGGATGAGCCGCAAGGTCGATTTCCTGGTGGCGGGAGCCGACCCGGGGACCAAGCTCGCCAAGGCCCGCGACCTGGGGATCCGGGTGCTGTCGGAAGAGGAGTTCCTGGAGATGACCGGGGGAAGGAAGCGGTAGATGAAGGACGCCTCGGAGGTCCGGGTGGTCGTATCGGGGAGGGTCCAGGGGGTCTGCTTCCGGGCGGCGACGAGGGAGGAGGCCGTCCGATGGGGAGTCTGCGGGTTCGTGAGGAACCTTTCCGACGGGCGCGTCGAGGCGGTGCTGCAGGGAGACCGGGAGTCCGTGGAAAGGATCGTCGCCTTCATGCGGGAAGGCCCGCCGGGGGCGTACGTGGAGGCGGCCGACATCGAATGGCGGTCCCCTTCGGAGGCGTGGAGTGGATTCATCATCCGCCGTTGAGCCCCGGATCGCCGCGTACTGGCATCCCGAGGGGGACGCCGTCCGCTGCGAGCTGTGCCCCCACCGCTGCCGCGTCGCCGAGGGCAAACGGGGGATCTGCCGGGTGCGGGAGAACCGGGGAGGGAGGCTTTTTGCCACCACCTACGGCAGGGTCGCGGCCGTCCAGATGGACCCGATCGAGAAAAAACCCCTTTTCCACTTCCACCCGGGAACGGAGATCCTGTCGGTGGGGTCCATCGGCTGCAACTTCCGCTGCGGGTTCTGCCAGAACTGGCACCTCGTGCTCGGCCAGGCATCGCTGTCGGCGGCGGGGATCCCGGACCTTGTCCGGTCCGCGAAGGCATCGGGCAGCATCGGGATCGCGTATACCTACAACGAACCGATGATCTGGCACGAGTTCGTGACGGATTGCGCGCGCGAATTCCGGAAGGCCGGCATGGTCAACGTGCTCGTCACCAACGGGTACGTTTCCCCGGAACCGCTGGCGGACCTGCTCCCGCTGGTCGACGCGATGAACATCGACCTGAAGTCCATGGACCCCGGTTTCTACCGGAAGACGTGCGGGGGGGACCTCGACCCCGTCCTCGATACGATCCGGGCGGCCGCGAAGCACGTCCACGTGGAGATCACCACCCTGCTGGTCACCGGGGAGAACGATTCCGACGACGCGATCCGGAAGGTGGTCGATTTCGTGGCCGGCACCGACGCGGAGATCCCGCTCCATTTTTCCCGGTACTTCCCCCATCACCGGTTCACGGCCCCTCCGACGCCCCCCGGCCGCCTGGAGGCGGCCTTCCGGATCGGGCGGGAGAAGCTGTCCTACGTCTATGTCGGGAACTACTTCCTCGCCGGCAGCGAGGACACGCGGTGCCCCCGCTGCGGCGCAACCGTCGTCCGCCGGCAGGGCTTCCGGAGCTCCCCGGCCGGCCTCGCGGGAAGCCGGTGCGCCTCCTGCGCAGCGAAGCTTCGTTTCGTGGTATAAATACCCCCGATGAGAAGCGCCTGGCTCGCCCTTCTTTTCTGCCTCGCCCTTTGGACTCCCCCTTACCTCCACGGGGCGGCGGACAACGCCCTGCACGGGGCCGCCACGTACGAGAAACGGTCCGAGGCCGAAAAGATGAGCCGCTCCCGGTACCGGGACCTGGAGGTGGCTTCGCTCGTCCTCATCGTCGTCGGGGGAGGCGCCGCCATCCTCTGGGCGGTTCGAAAGAAGTAGGGCGTGAGAGCGGCCCCTTCCAAAAGGATTCTCGTCGTCGACGACGAGCCGCAGATCCGCAGCTTCCTCAAGAACCTGTTCGAGATGGGCGGCTGGGACGTCCACGAAGCGCTTTCCGGCACGGAGGGGATCGAGAAGATCGAGCGGGAGCGGTACGACGTCATCCTGACGGACCTCAAGATGCCGGGCGCCGACGGGATCGAGATCCTCCGCACCGCGAAAAAGATCCAGTCCGACGCCGAAGTCGTGGTGATGACCGGTTACGGGACCGTCGACAGCGCGATCGAGGCGATGCGTGCGGGAGCGTTCCATTTCCTCCTGAAGCCGTTCCGGGCGGAGGAAGTGCGGCACCTGGTGGACAAGGCGTACCACCAGCGCCGGTTGAAGCGCGAGAACCTGTTCCTGAAGGCCGAGGCGCGCGGCCAGTACCAGGTCAGCGCCATCGTCGG
>PQAK01000183.1 GCA_003105225.1 Deltaproteobacteria bacterium
CTGTTCGTCGACCATTCCCAGGTGGTCCAGCTCGAGTGCCTGCGTTCCGGGATCTGGGGAACGAAGAGCACGTGGGGGCGCGTGGTGACGTACAAGGAAAAGGGGCGACGGGCCGCACCCGCCCGGCCGAAGCTGGTCGAGGCGGCCGCGAAGGGCAGGAGGTGAGAGATGGCTCGTACCGCATCGAGCGCGGCGTGGAGCGAGGAGCGGTCCCTTAGCCGGTCCGAGCAGCTGGCCGCGTTTGTCGAGAATGCCGCCTGGGAGCACATTTCCCCGGCGGCGCGGGAAGCGCTGAAGATCCGGGTGCTCGATTCCCTGGGCTGCGCCTTCGGCGCGCTGCAGGGGCCGCCCGTGCAGATCCTCCGCCAGAACATCGAGGAGTTCGGCGGCGCTCCCCTGTGCACCATGATCGGGGGAGGGGCCACCGCCCCCGATCGCGCCGCGTTCCACAACGGCGCGCTGGTCCGCTACCTGGATTTCAACGACAGTTATCTCGCCAGGGGCGAGACCTGCCACCCGAGCGACAATCTCGGCGCGATCCTTGCGGCCTCCGAGTACTCCCTGGCGTCGGGGCGGCAGTTCCTGACCTCCCTGGCGGTCGCCTACCAGGTGCAATGCCGGTTGAGCGACGAAGCCCCGGTGCGGGGGCGGGGATTCGACCACACCACGCAGGGAGCGTTTGCCGCAGCGGCCGGCGTGGCGAAGGCGCTCGAGCTGTCCGCTCCGCAGATCGCGAACGCCATCGGGATCTCCGGCACCGCCAACAACGCCCTGCGCGTCGCGCGCACGGGAGAGCTGTCCCATTGGAAGGGCCTCGCCTACCCGAACACGGCGTTCGACGCGCTGCGGGCGGCGTTCCTCGCGATGCGGGGCATCACGGGCCCGCGGGAGGTGTTCGAGGGGAACAAGGGGTGGTGCCAGACGGTTTCGGGGGACTTCCAGATCGACTGGCGGAAGGAGAACCTGGAGCGGGTGACGCGCACGATCCTCAAGAAGTTCAACGCCGAGATCCATTCCCAGTCGGCGATCGAGGGACTGATCGATCTGATGCGGGACGGCGGATTTTCGGGCAGGGAGGTCGACCGGATCCGGATCGACATCTTCGACGTGGCCCACCTGATCATCGGCGGGGGCGCTGAGGGCGACAAGACCATCGTCCGGACCAAGGAGGAAGCCGATCACAGCCTGCAGTACATGGTCGCCGCCGCCGCGCTCGACGGGCAGGTGATGCCCGAGCAGTACGAGCCGGAGCGGATCGCGCAGGACGACATCCAGTCGTTGCTGCGCCGCGTCACCGTCGTGCCGGATCCGGGCTTCACCCGCAGGTTCCCGGACGAGCACGCCTGCCGGATCACCGTGACGTTGAAGGACGGCCGCACGTTCGATAAGGATAAATCGGACTACGAGGGATTCCACACGCGCCCGATGTCCTGGGCGAAGGTGGAGGAGAAGTTCCACCGCCTGGCGGAAAACGCCGTAGACGTGTTCCGCCGGGAGGAGATCGTGAAGGCCGTCCGGGAGCTGGACGGCATCTCCGTCAAGGACCTCATGCCGCTGTTGGCGTAACGATCGGCTGAGCGAAGGTCTCGAACCGAACGATTTCCATTTCATGCGGCAGGCGAAATGCCCGGATGCGGGCGTTGATTGTCTCGGTTACGGCGAGGTCATGGTGAAGATTCGCGTCGTCCCGCGAATAAAGCGTAGGGTACCGGATCCGGAAACCGGTACGGCGAACCGTAATCCGTTTCGAATCTTGGAGCTACGGCGCCCTGTCGGTGAAAAGCGCCTTGGAAATGTGGAACCGGTTCGTCGCGAACCAACGATAAAAGAAACGGGAAAATATCCCGGCGCCGGGCAGGCGGAAAAGGGCAGCGGCCCAACGATAGCCGCGCAGTCGCAGCAGAATTTCGGGAACCGCCCGTTCTCCAATGAGCATGGATCCATCGGGAAGACCCAGGTGCATCGCCTGGAGGCAGGCTTCCTTTTCGATTGCGGGGAAACGGGACGGCAGCGATTCCGAGCGGCAGGAGAGGTACTCGAACGCCTCCGGAAGGGAGCGGGCCTTCACCCAATCGGCCGCCTTCGCGCAGACCGGGCACTCCCCGTCGTAGATCAGGACCGCCGGGCGCATGATCCCTCCCTAGCGCACCGTCTCACAAATACCTTGGCATTCGAGCGCCGCTGCTGGGGGCCCGTCCCCGGAAGGGTTTCGTCGCGAGACAAGCGAGACCCGAGGCGAGGCGGGCAAGCGCAGGAGCGAGCGCGGAGGCGTACTTTCAGTACGCCGCACAAGCGAGCGACGAGCACGCCCGACGCAGCCCGGGGATCGCTTGTCGCAGCAGAAAAGGCAGCCGCCCGACTCGCGACCGGCGCCTGCGGCTCGGTCTGCGCCGCCAGCCCTTTGTCGGACTCCCTGCGCCCGGCTCGGCGTACCGTAAGTACGCCTGCGCCGTGCTCGGTCGTCCTCCGCGGTCTGACGGCGCATCCGCTTCGCCTCGGCTGCCGACCCTTCCGGGGACGGGCCCCTGGCTCCAGCTTCGTTGCGCTCCTTCACCATACTTAAAAGTATGCCTCAGTCGCGCGCCTTGCTGGCACGGCGCATCGGCGCTCTCGGTGCGTCAAGCCATTTATGAGACGGTACACTAGCCGATTCCCTCCAGGGAGACGCACGTCCTCCCCCTTGGATGACGGCCCCTGCGGGGAGGCTTTTTCCCGAGGTCGCATCTTGCGGAATATCGCCGCATCGTAAAGAGAAACGTTGGGGGAGGGACATGAGGTCGATTCCGGTTGCAGCGCTGGCATTCCTGGTCATGGCGGCAACGGGTGTTCCCGCGGATGCGGAACCTCCGCAGGAGTACGGCAAGGCATTGGCCGCGGCCGACTGGTCCAAGATGGAAACGGTGATCGTTACGCTCTCCGAGTATGCTTTCACCCCCTCGACACTCGCGTTCAAGGAGGGCGTTCCGGCGAAGCTGGTCATCCGGAACGCGGGAAAAGCGAACCATTACTTTGTTTCCGGCCAGTTTTTCGGGGCCATTGCCACCCGGAAGGTCCAGTCCTCCGACGGTGAAATCAAGGCTCCCTTTTTCGATGCCGTCGAAGTGTACCCGGGGAAAACGGTGGAGTGGTTCCTGATCCCGATGAAGAAGGGGACGTTCGGCCTCCTCTGCACCGTCCAGGGGCATGCGGAGCACGGGATGAAGGGGACGATCGAAGTCCGATGACCCCGGAGGATCCATCTCCGGGGGAGATTTTCTAGCAGATGCGCGGCAGCTGGTCGCCCACGGGGTAGTCCACCGCGCGCATCCCGCCCACGGAGGTCCTCATGAGGACGCCGGGGGGCCCTTCCGTCACCTCGCCGATCACCGCCGCGTTTTTTCCGTACCCGGACTTCCGGAGGGAGGCGACGATCCCGTCCGCCGCCTGTCCGTCGACAAGGAGGAGCGCCTTCCCCTCGTTGGCCAGGTACAGCGGGTCGAAGCCCAGGATCTCGCAGATGCCCCGCACGTTTTCGGCAACGGGCAGCCGCCGCTCGTCGAGGACGATCCGGACCCCCGAGGATTCGGCCATCTCGTTCAGGGAGACGCCCACCCCGCCGCGGGTGGGGTCCCGCATGAACCGCACCTTCCCGCCGTACTCGTCGAGCGCGCCGAGCAGCATGGAGGAAAGGGGGGCCACGTCCGAGAGGACCGCCGCGGAAAGCTCCAGCCGGTTCCGGGCGATCAGCACCGCCGCCTGGTGGTCCCCCATCGTGCCGCTCAGGATCACGCGGTCCCCGGGACGGACGTTCTCCGGGGCGGGGCGCCAGCCGTCCCGCAAGGTCCCCACGCCGGAAGTGGTGATGAAGATCCCGTCGGCGTTGCCCTTCTCCACGACCTTGGTGTCCCCGCAGGCGACCAGAACGCTCCCTTCGGCCGCCGCGGCCTTCATGGAATCGAGGATCGTCTCCAGCGTCGAAAGCGGGAAGCCCTCTTCGAGGATCAGCGAGCAGGAGATCGCGACGGGCCGTGCGCCGCAGACCGAGAGGTCGTTCAGCGTGCCGCAGACCGCGAGCCTTCCGATGTCTCCTCCGGGAAAGATCGGCGGGGTGATCACGTACCCGTCGGTGGTGAAGGCGATTTCGCCGTCAAGGCAGCCCAGAAGCCCCGAGTCGAACAACGGCGACAGGACCGGGTTCTCGAACCGCTTCGCGATGACCCTACGGATCAGGTCGCGGGTCCTCTTCCCGCCTTCCCCGTGGGAGAGGAGGATCTTGTCGCCCCCCATCTACTCCACCCCGTATTTGAAATAGGCGGCGCAGGTCCCCTCGCTCGACACCATGCAGGGGCCGTACGGCGCTTCCGGCGTGCACGCCTTCCCGAACAGCGGGCATTGCGGGGGGGCGATCGTTCCCTTCAGCACGTCGCCGCACCGGCAGGCCGTCTTCTCCGCGGCAAACGGGATCTCGATGCCGAACTTCTTCTCGGCGTCGAAGGCGGAAAACGCATCCGCGATCCGAAGACCCGTCCCGGAGAGGACTCCGATCCCCCTCCATGCGATGTCCGCCGGACGGAAGACCCGGGCGATGACCTCGAGGGCCCTCCGGTTTCCCGCGGGCGTCGCCGCGCGGGCGTACTCGTTCTCGACGGTCGCCGCTCCCCGGATCTTCTGCCGCAGCAGCAGGTAGATCCCGTAGAGGATGTCCAGCGGCTCGAAGCCGGCCACCACGCAGGGGAGCCCGAATTTTTCCGCAATGGGAAGGTAGGCGTCCGACCCGATGATCACGCTTACGTGCGCGGGGCAGAGGAACCCCTCGATCTTCACCTCCGGGTCGGAGGCCAGGGCCTCCATCGCCAGGGGGATCGTCCGGACCGAGGAGAGGACGGAGAAGTTGGGGATGCCCCGTTCCGCCGCCGAAAGGATCGCCCCGGCGATCGAGGGCGCCGTCGTCTCGAACCCCACGCCCAGGAAAACCACCTCCCGGTCCGGGTGCGCCGCCGCGATCTCCACCGCGTCCAGGGGGGAGTAGAGCACCCGCGCGTCGATCCCCCTCCCCCGTTCCTTTTCCAGGGAAGACTCCCTGCCCGGTACGCGCAGCATGTCGCCGAAGGTGGCGAGGATCGTGCCCGGCCGTTTTCCCAGCCCGATGGCGGCGTCGATGTAGCCGTCGGGCGTGACGCAGACGGGGCAGCCCGGCCCGGAGATCATCGTGACGACGCCCGCGAGCAGCGGCCGGATCCCCGCCCGCGCGATGCTGACCGTGTGGGTCCCGCAGACTTCCATCAGCCGCATGGGGGGGCGGTCCCCCCAGGCCTCCCGGATCGTTCCGACGACGCCGCGGGCCAGCGCGGGATCGCGGAACTCGTCAATGAATTTCAGCTGCATCCGAGAGTTCCTTGAACAGCTCGAGGGTTTTTTCCGCTTCCTCGGGAGAGAGTTTCTCGATGGCGAACCCGGCGTGGAGGATCACCCAGTCCCCGGCAGCGACACGGTCCAGCAGCATGACGGAGATTTCCCGCCGCGCCCCTCCCACTTCCACGGTTGCGGACGCTTCCTTTACCTCGATCACCCTGGCGGGCACTCCCAGGCACATCGCCCTTATCCTCCCGCGATTCGCTGCGCCGCGAAATAGGCCTGTCCCAGCGAGATCCCCCCGTCGTTCGCGGGGACCTCCCGGTGGATCAGCGCCTTGATCTTCTTCTCCCGGAACCCGGCCAGGAGCCGCTTCAAGAGGTAGAGGTTCTGGAAGACGCCTCCCGAAAGCAGCACGTGCCCGGCCCCGGTCCCCTCCGCGATCTTCAGGGACACGTCGAGGACGATCTTCGCCGCCGTGTCGTGGAACTTCCGCGCCATTACGGGTGCGGCGACCCCCGCTCGGGCGTCGGTGACGATCCCGGCGATCACGCCCTTCCAGTCGACCCGGAGGAGGTTCCCCTCCTCGCGGACCTCGTAATTATACACTCCCGCACCCTTTCCCCGCCGGATTCCGCCCTCCAGGAGCATCGGCGCCTGCCCCTCGTAGCTGGCCTTCCGGCAGACGCCGGCGAGCGCGGAGGCGGCGTCGAACAGCCGCCCGCAGCTGGACGACGGGACGACGTTCACCCTCATCGAGATCGCGTCGACCAAGAGGGAGACCCGGTCGGGATCGATCTCCCCGAAAAGGGAGGAGGCGATCCGTTTCGCCTCCGCGGGGCCGAACGTCGCGTGGAGGAAGCCGACCGCCGTGCGCCATGGCTCCCGGACGGCGGCGTCGCCTCCCTGGAGCGGGAAATCGTCGAGGGCCGCCGCGCGCCTCATTTCCATGCCGTCGATCGCGAAAAACTCCCCGCCCCAGATCGTGCCGTCCTCCCCGTATCCCGTGCCGTCGAAGGAGACGCCCACCGCCTTGCCCCGGAACCCCGATTCCGCCAAAAGCGCGTAGAGGTGCGCCTTGTGGTGCTGGAGGGTGAAGACCCTGCCGGCCTCCACTGTATCGGCGAACGCTGTCGTGAAGTAGGCGGGGTGCAGGTCCCGGCAGACCGCGGCAAGCTCGGCGTCGAGGAATTCCCGGAAGAACCCGAAAGTCGACGCGTAGAACTCCCGCACCGACGGCTGGTCCAGGTCCCCCAGGTGCTGGGAGAGGTAGGCGAACCCCTCCTTCAGGATGCAGAAGGTGCTTTTGATCTCCCCGCCCAGTCCCGCCACATCCCGTTTCTTCACCCCAGGGACGTTCTTGATCGTTAAGTAACTTTGCAAAACATTGTTTTTATTGTAACTTTTTGGATCATCTAAAACAGCCCGGTTCCGGAGCGGGGATTTGATGATCACGGGGGCGGGGACAAAGCCCCGCGCACGCCGGATGGGGTAGACCTTCCCGCCGACGCACCGCACCACCGAATCGTCACTGCGCTGGACGATCTCCCGATTGTGCAGCAGGAAACGGTCGGCAATGCCGGAAAGACGGGACAGGGCCTCCTCGTTCCCCGTTGCGATCGGCTCGTCGGTAAGGTTCCCGCTGGTCATCACGAGAGGCCGCTTTGCCCGCGCGAGCAGCAGGCGGTGCAGGGGAGTGTACGGAAGGAAAAGGCCGATGTTCCGAAGTCCCGGAGCCACCGACGGGCAGAGCCTCGAGCGATCCGATCTCTCCACCAGCAGGACGGGCGCGTACGGAGATGCGAGGATCGCCTCGTCCGCCTTCCCGAGGCGGGCATGGAGGCGCGCGGCCTCGACGCTTTCGACCATCACGGCGAACGGCTTCTCCTCGCGGAGCTTCCGCTCCCGGAGCGTACGGATCGTCGACTCGTTCGTGGCGTCGGCCGCCAGGTGGAAGCCGCCCAGCCCCCGGATGGCGACGATCCGTCCGGATAGCAGCGCGTCGCAGACGCACCCGATCGGATCGTCCGTCGCGAGGTCGCCTCCGTCCCGCGTCCGCACGGAGAGCGTGGGACCGCAGGCGGGACAGGCGTTGGGCTCCGCGTGGAACCGGCGATCCGCCGGATCCTCGTATTCCTTGCTGCACCGCGGGCAGAGGGGAAAGGCGGACATGGAGGTGTTCTCCCGGTCGTAAGGGAGCCGGGAGACGATCGTGAACCTCGGTCCGCAGTTCGTGCAGTTGATGAACGGGTAGCCGTGCCGCCGGTCCCCCGGGTCGAGAAGCTCCCGATGGCAGGCGGGGCAGAGGGCGATGTCGGGCGGGATCGTGGAGAGGGCGATCCCCTCCCGCTCACTTTTCCTGATGGTGAAACGGGCGATCCCTGCCGGCTCCACCCGTCTTTCCGTGACGCGGGCAACCCTTGCGGCGGGCGGGATCTCCTCCCGGAACCGTTCGCGGAACCGCCGGATCGCCTCCGGTTCCCCTTCGAGATGGATCGTCACGCTGCCGGGGGTGTTGGTCACGTAGCCGCGCAGGCCGCATTGGACGGCGATCCGGTAGACGAAGGGCCGGAACCCCACCCCCTGCACCACCCCCCGGATCTGCATGCGCACCGCTTTCGCGTCCATCAGGAAAATCGACCGGGATGGGTTCGGGGCATCGGCGGAAGCGTCACGCGGCGCCGCGGGAAAATTTTTCGATCTCGCCGCCCACCTTGGCGAGGATCTCCTCGAACCGCTCCGCGAGCGGGTCGGAAAGCCCGATCCGGTAGGTGTCGATGTCCGCCGGGACGACGCCCAGGATCATCATTTCGGGGAGGGTCCCCCGCAGCCGCATCAGATCGATGGTGTCGGCCAGGTTCATGTCGTGCAGCGAGTACCGGGCGTCCTCGTTGCGCTTCAGGTCGTCGGGAAACATCTTGAGCACCGTGCCGGGGGGAAACGGTGCGGCGACGCAATCCAGGAGGATCACCTTCCCCTGGTCCTCGATCAGGTTCAGGAGCGCTCCGCCCGCCACCCCGCCGTCCATGAAGTCGACGCCCTGAAGTGCGCCCCGTTTCGCCAGTTCGTTGGCGAGATGCACGCCGACGCCCTCGTCCGACAGCAGGATGTTCCCGACCCCGATGACGCGCATTCCGGCACCCGATGCTTCCACCGTAATTGCCCCAGTGTACCAGATAAGGTACCCCCCGAACGCCCGGTGGCGCGCGCGGCGTGCAACCTCCCGGAAATCTTCCGATGAGAACACCCGGACGAGGTGGGTGGGACGATCCATATCGTTTTCGACGGGATATCGGAAAGACGGAGCAATACGGGGCATCCTCGGGGTCCGCGGACGCATCACGGGAACAATCGAAAAAAAACGGTTGATATTATTCCAGCGATTTTCCGATAAGCGATGGAAACGGACAATTCCGACCAGGGAGGTTTCTGATGAAGCGATCCTTTTCCCTTGCCGTGGCGTTGCTTGCGTTTTCCCTGTATGCGTGCGGAGGCGGAGGCGGGGGCGGTACGTCCGGTTCATCGCCGTATACCGGGGTCACCACCGCGGCGGTGATCACCGATAACAACGCTTACGACATCGCCATGGACGTCTACGAGGCGGGGGACGTCAGCGCATCGCTTTCCCTGCCGCTCGGCCCATCCACGGAGGGCGCTCCCGGCGGTTCCACGGCAAGCAGCCCCAGGATCCTTTCCCTCGTGCGGACGCTGCAAGGCGTCGCGGACGATCTCCAGGCCCGGCAGGGCGCGTCGGGCGGCGCTGCCTTGAGGACGGTCGTCACCGAGAGCGGAACGTTCGACGACGGGTTCGGGGGGAGCTTCTCCTATACCCTCTCGGTAGATGATCAAACCGGCGATTTCACGGGAACGTTCACGTTCGCCGATTTCCACGGCGACGCCGGCATGTCGATGTCGGGCTCCATGGTCGCTTCCGGCAATTTCGACATTGCGGCGGGCACCTTCATCCGCCTCCGGTTTTCCTTCCCCTCGCTCACGATCACGGACGGCGCTTCCAGCGCGACCGCTTCGGGATCGATCGACCTGTGGGCCGGGAATCCGTCGACGGCCATCGTGAACCTGTACCTCGCGGACGACTTCACCGGCAAGACGGTCTGGATCGATCACTTCACCTTCAACGTTACCGAAGGGGCCGGTTTCTCCGATGTCACCGAGTCGGGGACGATCTATCTTCACGATTACGGATTCGTCGTCGTTTCGACCGCGACGCCGTTTACCTTCGCGACCGGGAGCGCCACGCCGTCGAGCGGTGTGCTGGTGATCACGGGCCGTTCGAACGGCAAGGTGAGGCTCACGGCTATCGATACGACGACCTGTTCCATCGATGTCGATGCGGACGGCGACGGGGTCTACGAAAGCACGTACCTTTATCCCTGGAGTTAAGCATCGCCGGGATGGCGTATAATCTATTTTCCGTGGCTTCGGTGCGGGCGAGGATGCACCGGAAAGGAGCCGTGCGGCGGCCTTGAGAGTGGACGTGGATCGGGCGATCCAGCAGTCGGCGGAGGAATCCGGGCGGCGGATCCGCGAGCGGCTCGCCGCCCGGAAGGTCTTCGCCGTGAACCTCATCTCCTCCCCCGGGTCCGGGAAGACCACGCTGATCGAATCGGCCATCGACGCCCTGCGCGGGAAAAAGCGCGTATCGGTGATCGAGGGGGACATCGAAACCGACATCGACGCGGCGCGGATCCGGAAGCACGGCGTCCAGGCGCACCAGATCAACACGAGGTCCTCCTGCCACATCCAGCCGTTCCTGCTGCTTTCGGCGCTCGACCGCATCGACCTGGACGCGACGGACCTGCTCTTCGTGGAAAACGTGGGGAACCTGGTGTGTCCCGCGGAAGTGCCGCTCGGGGAGGACGTGCGCGTCGTCGCCTTGAGCGTGACCGAAGGGGACGAGAAGCCGCTCAAATACCCCCTGGTCTTCAAGACTTCCGACATCCTGGTCATCACGAAGACCGATCTGCTTCCGTACGTGAAATTCGATCCGGAACGTGTGAAGGCCGCCGCCCGGGCGGTCAACCCGGGAATGGAGATCTTCGAGGTCTCCGCGCAGACGGGGGCCGGGCTTCCCGCACTCCTCGGCCGGATCGAGGCGCTCTGCGACCGGAAAAACGGCTGACCCCTTGCACGAGCTGGGAATCGCGGCCGACCTCCTGGACATCGCACTTTCCGAGGCGCAAAAGCACGGGGGCGGGCGCATCACCGCCGTGAACCTGAGGGTCGGGGTCCTGCGGGGGATCGTCCCGGAGCACCTGCGCTTCCTGTTCGGACACGTCGCGAAGGGGACGATGGCGGAAGATGCCCGGCTCGAGATCGAGGAGGAGCCGGTCCGGATCGAGTGCGAGGCGTGCGGTCCCGCCGACGCGAGGGAATTCACACTCGAGTGTCCCGCCTGCGGAAAACCGTGCGGGAAGGTGCGGGGAGGGGATTCCCTCCGCATCACCTCGATCGATATCGACGACTAGCCCCGGGCGCCCGGCCCTTCCCCGTTCCTCTTCTTGAACCGCTTCATCCGGAAGACGTCCTCCCGCTCCCGCTCCTCGAGCGCGAGACGGATGCCCCGGATCCGCTGCAGCAGCTCGGGGAGGACCACCTCGGTGAAGGCGTTCACCCGGCGCGTCGTCGTGCTGATCTCCGCGCCGATTTTTTTGAGCCGCGTCTCGACCGATACGACCCGCAGCACGACCTCCAGCGCCTTTTCGAATTCCCGGGACGCCGCAAGGGTCGCGCTCGACACGCCGGAGAAGGCGTAGCCGCGGGCGTCGGCGGACCGCACGATCCCCTGCCACCGGATGTCCTGGAACCGCACGCCCCAGACGATCTTGTCTTCCACCCACAAGGGGATGTCGCGCCGCGCGGCGAAGGCCGCGGACTCGACCCCGGCGCGCCCCTCCAGGCTCATGGACACGGCCAGGGCGCGCATGGCCGCCTGGAGGGTATCGGTGAACAGGTCGCGGGTCTCGACGGCCTGCTCCATCATCCCGAAAAGCTCCCGGACCAGGGCCTCGCGCTTGCTCCGCAGAAGGGAAAGGCCTTCCCGCGCCGCCCGCTCCCGGCCTTTCAGGGCCAGGAGGTTCGTCCGGGTGGGGCTCATCGGCTCGAGCGGCATGGGGCGGTTCCTCCGTCGGTTCCGCTATTCCCCGTAATACTTGAGGACGTGCTCCACGCGGATCCGGGTCAGCTGGTCCTTCGGCAGGAGGCGCAGCAGCTTCCAACCGGCGTCGAGCGTCTCCTCCAGGCTCCTGCCCCCAGGCCCCTGGCCGATGAATTCCCGCTCGAAGGCGTCGGCGAAGCGGCGCAGCCTGCGGTCCGATTCCAGGAGCCCCTCCTCCCCGACGATGGCCTCGAGCCTTCGCAGGTCCCTCCCCTGGGCGTAGCAGGCGTAAAGCTGGTCCGCGAGGCCCCGGTGGTCCTCCCGGGTCTTCCCCGGCCCGATCCCCAGGTTCATCAGCCGGGAAAGGCTGGGGAGCACGTCGATGGGGGGGTAGATCCCCTTGCGGTGCAGCTCGCGGGACAGCACGATCTGGCCTTCCGTGATGTACCCGGTCAGGTCGGGGATCGGGTGGGTGATGTCGTCGTCGGGCATGGTCAGGATGGGAAGCTGGGTCACGGAGCCCCGCCTCCCCCGGATGCGCCCGGCCCGTTCGAAGATCGTGGCCAGGTCGGTATACATGTAGCCCGGATAGCTCCTTCGCCCGGGGATCTCCTCGCGCGCGGTGGCCACCTCCCTCAGGGAATCGCAGTAGCTCGTCATGTCGGTGAGGAGGACCAGGACGTCGTAGCCGTGATCGAAGGCGAGGTATTCGGCCGCCGTCAGGGCGAAGCGGGGGGTGAGCAGCCGCTCGATGGTGGGGTCGTCGGCGAGGTTCAGGTACACCACGGTGTGTCCCCCCGCGCCGCCCTGCTCGAACTCCTCCAGGAAGGAATTCGCCTCCCGGTAGGTGATCCCCAGCGCGGCGAAGACGACCGCGAACTTCCCGCCGGCTTCCCCCGTCCCTTCCTCTCCGGCGCCCGCGTTCCGCAGGATCTGGCCGGCGATCTCCCGCGCGGGCAGCCCCGCGCCGGAGAAGATGGGGAGTTTCTGCCCGCGCACGAGCGTGTTCAGCCCGTCGATCGCCGAGATGCCCGTCCGCAGGAAGTGGGAAGGCTTGTCCCGGGCCACCGGGTTGATCGGCGTGCCCATGATGCTCTCCCACTTCTCCGGAAGGACCGGCGGCAGCCCGTCGACGGGATCGCCCGCCCCGTTGAAGCGCCGTCCCAGGATGTCCGGGGAGAGGGGGATCCGCGCGGGGGAGCCGGTGAAGCGGATCCGGGTCGATCGCACGCCGATGCCGGTCGATTCCTCCAGGATCTGGATCACCGTGTGCCGGTCGGAGAATTCGATCACCTGCCCCCGGCGCGCCGATCCCTCCGGCAGGAGGACCTCGACCATCTCCCCCATGGATACGCGCCGCACTCCCTCCACGAAAAGCAGCGGCCCGGCGATGGAGTGGAGCGTCCGGTATTCGCGCGTGACGAGGTCTATGGGCCCGCCCTCCCTTCCGCTTCGATCCGCCCGATCAACGCAAGCGCCTCCTCGCGGAACCCCTCCGCCGGAAGCTCCTTCATCCGCCCCAGCTCTTCCCGGAAGGGAAGGGCCAGGACCTTTTCCACGGGGATCCCCTTCCCGAGCAGCTCCCTGCAGAGGGAATGGAACGAAAGGATCGCCTTGAGCATGTAATAGGTCTTCTCCGGGTGGCTTGCGGCGTCGTTTTCCGAGAAAGCGCTCTGGCGCAGGAAATCTTCGCGAAGCATCCCGCTGACCAGCAGCACGATCCGTTCCTGGTCCTGGAGGGATTCGATCCCCACCAGCTGGACGATCTCCTGGAGCTCTTCCTCCCGCTGGAGGAGCCCCATCATCTCGCCGCGCAAGGCAGGCCATTCGGCCGACACGTGGTCCCGGAACCACTCGTCGACCGTCCCGGCGTAGAGCGAGTAGCTTTTCCTCCAGTCGACGGCGGGGAAGTGCCTGCGGTGCGCCAGGTCGGGGTCCAGGGCCCACAGGACCCCCGCGATTCTCTGGGAGCTCTGCGTGACGGGCTCCGAAAAATCCCCGCCGGGGGGAGAGACCGCCGAAACGATGGTGACCGTCCCCTCCCGTCCTCCGTCCCCGAGGCAGACCACCCTGCCGCCCCGCTCGTAGAAGCCGGCCAGCCGGGTGGCCAGGTAGGTCGGGTATCCTTCCTCCCCCGGCATCTCCTCGAGGCGGGAGGAGATCTCCCGCAGCGCTTCCGCCCACCGCGAGATGGAGTCGGCCATGAGGGCCACCCGGTAGCCCATGTCCCGGTAATATTCCGCGATCGTGATCCCCGTATAGACGGATGCCTCGCGGGCCGCCACCGGCATGTTCGAGGTGTTCACGACGAGGACGGTCCTCTCCATGAGCGGCCTTCCCGTGCACGGGTCCTCGAGCTCGGGGAAATCCGTCAGGACCTCCGTCATCTCGTTCCCGCGCTCCCCGCACCCCACGTAGACCACGATGTCCACATCGGCGAACTTTGCCACGGACTGCTCGAAGATGGTCTTGCCCGTACCGAACCCACCCGGGATGATGGCCGCGCCGCCGCGCGCCAGCGGGAAGAGGAAGTCGATGATGCGCTGGCCGGTGACCAGGGGGGTAGAGGGCGCGAACTTCTTTTTATAGGGTCTCGGCATCCGCACCGGCCACTCGTGACAGCCGGGGATCTCCAGGCCGCTCTCCAGCTCGCCGAAGGGCTCATCGAGGCTGACGCTGCCGGACGCAACGCCGACGACCTTCCCCCGCTCGGAGCCACACAGGATGTAATGGGTGAACGCTCCCTCCTGCACCTGGCCGATGACCTTCCCGAACTGCAGCTCGTCGCCCGGCTTTATTGCCGGCGTAAAGTTCCATCGCTTCGTATAGTCGAGGCCGTACATCTCTTTCCACGCCCGGATGAACGGCCCCATCTCCCGACGCATCTGCTCGAGCGGCCGTTGGAGCCCGTCGTACATGCTGCCCATGAGCCCCGGACCCAGACGGACCGTGAGCGGCATGCCGACGCCCTTGACCGGCTCGCCCACGCCCAGGCCGCGCGGGACCGCGACTGGCTCTTCGTCGGGCACGCCCACATCGACCCCGTCTGGCGCTGGACGAAGGACGAGGGCTACCAGGAGGTGTTCGCGACCTTCCGCTCCGCCCTCGACCGCCTGCGGGAGTTCCCGGGGGTCGCCTTCGTCGCGAGCTCGGCCCAGTTCTACGAGTGGGTCGCGGAAGAGGACCCCGCGATGTTCGAGGAGATCCGCGCCCGCGTCGCCGAGGGGCGCTGGAACGTCGTCGGCGGCTGGTGGATCGAGCCCGACCTCAACTGCCCGGGCGGCGAGTCGCTCGTCCGGCAGGGGCTCTACGGGCAGCGCTTCTTCCGCGAGCGCCTGGGCCGCGTCGCCCGCGTCGGCTTCAACCCCGACAGCTTCGGCCACCCGTCGACCCTGCCCCAGATCCTGCGCGGACAGGGCCTGGAGGCGTACGTCTTCATGCGCCCCGGGCCGCACGAGAAGCCGGAGCTCCCCGCTCCCCTCTTCCGGTGGGAGGGTCCCGACGGCACCCGCATCCTCGCCATCCAGATCGGCGAGTCGTACAACGCCACCGAGCGGGACCTCGAGCGCCGCCTGCAGCTCCACCGCGAGCGCTTCGAGAAGGACCTCCCGACCGTCCGCGCCGGGGCGCTCTTCTACGGCGTCGGCAACCACGG
>PQAK01000184.1:0-10259 GCA_003105225.1 Deltaproteobacteria bacterium
CTGTGCCGGACCGAGCACATGTTCTTCGCCGAGGACCGGATCCCGCTCATGCAGGAGATGATCCTCGCGCGGACGCTGGCCGACCGCGAGGCGGCCCTCGAGAAGCTGCTGCCGATGCAGCGCGAGGACTTCAAGGGGCTCTACCGGGAGATGAAGGGATACCCGGTCACCATCCGGCTGCTGGATCCGCCCCTCCACGAGTTCCTCCCCAAGCGGGAGGAGCTGATGGTCGAGGTGACCAAGATCGAGCTGCTCCAGGCGGACCGCTCGATCGTCGAGGAGAAGCGCAGGCTGCTCGAGAGGGTGGAGGAGCTCCACGAGTTCAACCCGATGCTGGGGTTGCGGGGGTGCCGCCTGGGCATCCTGTACCCGGAGGTCAGCCGCATGCAGGCGCGCGCCGTCTTCGAGGCGGCCTGCGAGGTCATCAACGAGGGGATCCGGGTGCAGCCGGAGGTGATGATCCCCCTGGTCAGCATGGTGCAGGAGATGAAGGCGCAGAAGGAGCTGATCGTCGCGGTCGCCGAACAGACGATGAAGCGCTACAAGAAGAAGTTCCCCTACACGGTGGGGACCATGATCGAGCTCCCGCGCGCGGCGGTGACCGCCGACGAGATCGCCCGCGAGGCGGAGTTCTTCTCCTTCGGGACGAACGACCTGACGCAGACGACCTTCGGGTTCTCCAGGGACGATTCGGGCAAGTTCATCCAGCACTACATGAACCGGTCGGAGCTGTGCCCCCAGTGCGGCACGAAGCTGGAGAAGGACCTCTCCTGCGCCTCGTGCAAGGTGACCTACACGAAACGGCCCGAGAACATCCTCGAGGCGGACGTCTTCGCGTCGCTCGACCAGACGGGGGTCGGGCAGCTGGTCGAGATGGGCGTCCGGAAGGGGCGCTCCACCCGGCCCAACCTGAAGGTGGGCATCTGCGGGGAGCACGGGGGCGATCCCCGGTCGGTCGAGTTCTGCCACCGCGTCGGGCTGGATTACGTCTCCTGCTCGCCGTACCGGGTCCCGATCGCCAGGCTGGCGGCCGCGCAGGCGGTCCTCAAGGAGCGCGCCGCGGCGAAGCCGACGAAAAAATAGCAGGTTTCATTCCTGTTTAAAGGGATGCTGCGAAAACATTTCTGTTTGGGGACGTTCTCAAAAACTTTCAGAAGGGGACGTTCTTTAAGTTTTTCCATCTTCACATCTCTGAAAAACTTAAAGAACGTCCCTGAAGTTCGCACAAAAGTTTTTGAGAACGTCCCTGCACTTCACATCAAAGTTTTCAGAACGTCCCCCAGGCCGTCTGAAATGTTTTCGCAGCATCCCTTTTTGCTTTACATTCCCCGAAAAACACAATATATTGCGTTCAATCGGGGGAGTCTATACATTATGTTGGTGATTTTATGCGTATTTCCGGGTTGGGGATGAACAGGGCCCGATGAAGCTTAAGAAACTCGAACTTTTCGGCTTTAAGTCCTTCTACGACAAGACGGTTTTCGATTTTTCCGGCGGAATCACCGCGATCGTCGGCCCCAACGGCTGCGGAAAGTCCAACATCGTGGACGCGATCCGCTGGGTGCTGGGGGAGCACGCCCCATCGTATCTTCGCAGCAAGGCGCTGGAGGATGTCATTTTCGCCGGCTCCGACGCCGCGGGGCCGCTGGGGATGGCCGAGGTCACCCTTACCTTCGATAACGACGACGGAGCCGCCCCTCCGGGGTATGAGTCCTACCACGAGATCCAGGTGACCCGCAGGACCTTCCGCGACGGGGAGAGCGAGTTCTTCATCAACAAGGTCCCGTGCCGCCTCAAGGACATCGCCGAGCTCTTCCTCGACACCGGCGCCGGCGCGCGCGGGTACGCCATCATCGCCCAGGGGAAGATCGCTGACGATCGTCAATGCCCGGCCCGAAGAAAAGCGGATGATCGTCGAGGAGGCGGCGGGCGTGGCCAAGTTCCGCGTCCGGAAGAAGGAGGCGGAGCGCAAGATGGAGAACACCCGGGCGAACCTCGCGCGGGTGACGGATATCCTCGACGAGGTGAAGCGCCAGCTGGGGAGCCTCGAGCGCCAGGTGCGCAGGGCGGAAAAGTACAAGGCGCTGAAGGAGGATCTGCGGCTCCTCGACCTGCGGATCGCCGTCCGGAAGTTCCGCGGCCTGATGCAGGAGCGCGCGAAGACGGGATCGGATCTGGCCGGCCGGGAAGCATCGCTCCTGGCGCTGCGCGCCGAGCTCTCCCGCCTGGAGGCGGAGATCGAATCGCAGCGGCTGCGGAAGGCCGAAGCCGAAACGGCCCTGGGCTCCCTGCGCGACGCGGGCGGAAGGCTCAAGGAAGAGGTCGTGCGTCGCGAGGCCGAAGTCGGCGGCAGCACGAGGCAGCTCGAGGAGCTGCGTGCGACGATCGCCGAGGCGGCCGCCGCGATCGCCGCCTTCGAGAGCGAGGTCGCCGGGATCGAGGTCCGGCTGCGGGAATCCGGAGAGGCGGCGGCCAGGCGGCGGGAGGACGCGGCGGCGGCGGCCGGGCGGTGCGCCGGGCTGAAACGGGTCGCCGAGGCGGCGCGGGAGGAATACCTCCGCCACAAGGATCTTTCGGACCAGGCGCGGTCCGACCTGATCGTTCGCGTCAACCTCCATTCCAACGCGCGTTCCAGCGCCGATTCGCACCAGAAGCGGATCGAGGACAAGCAGCGGGAACGGGAGCGCCAGGCCGCGCTTCTGGCCGAAGCCCGATCCGCCGCGGAGAACGCCGGGAGGGAGGCCGCCGAAGCGCGCCGCACGGAGGAGACGGCGCGGGAGGAACTGTCCTGCGCCGAGCGCGCTTGGGAAGAAACCGGGGCGCTCCTTGCCGGATCGGTGTCCCGGCTCGAGGCGGCGGCGGGATCCCATCGGAAGGTGGAGGGGCTGCTTCAGGCGGCGGTCTCCCGGCGGGAGACGTTGTCCCGCCTGTACGAGCGGAAGGACTGGGCCTCTTCGGGGGTCCGCGCCGTCCTGCGCCATTACACCGGCCGGGAAAACGCCGGCGGGGACGCCGAGGGAGCGGGGATCTACGGCGTCATCGGCGACCTGGTCGAGACGGACGCCCAGTTCGAGAAGGCGGTCGAGGCGGTGCTCGGAGAGCGGATGCAGTCCATCGTCGTTCGGGATCACAACGAGGGGCTTTCGGCGCTCCGGTACCTGAAAGAGACGCGCGAGGGGAGGGGCTCGTTCGTCCCCGTGTCCCTTCGCACGCGCCACGATTCCCCCGCCTACGTCGGGGAAGAAGGGGTGATCGCACCGCTGACCGAGATCGTCCGCGTCCCGGAGGAGTGCAGCGATCTCGCGCAGGGGCTGCTCGGCGGCGCGCTCCTGGTGCGCGACATGGAGTGCGCGATGCGGCTCTGGAACCGCAACGGCGTCTGGAACACCTACGTCACCCTCGACGGCGACGTGGTGACGGCCGAGGGGGCGCTGATCGGGGGCGCGCAGACGGAGGGAGGTTCGGGGATCCTCGCGGTCAAGCGGGAGATGCGGGACCTGGAAAAGGAGATCGCGGGCCTCACGGAGGAGATGGCGCGGCTCGAGGCGGAAGAGGAGGCGGTCCGCAGGGACCGGGTGACGCTGGAAGCCCGGAAGGAAGAGGCGTTCCGACGCCGCGAGGAAGCCGCCGCCGCGCTCGGCGGGTCCGAGAAGCGGCGCGCGCGGCTCGAAGAGGCATTCGCGCAGGTGCGGGACCAGCAAGACCGCATCGAGCAGGAGCGGGAATACCAGCGGGCCGAGCTCGAGAGGATCCAGGAGGAGTTCCGTACCTCGCAGGAGGCGGCGCAGCTGTCCGAGCAGGCCAAGGGCGAGGAGGAGGAGAGGGTCCGGCTGCTCCTCGCGGCGCTCGAGGAGAAGCGGATCGCCGGGGAGGATGCCCAGGAGCGGCTCCACGAGGCCGAGATCGAGCTGACCGAGCTGGCCGGCCGGAACCAGGCCGAGGAGCAATCCCTGGCCGCCCTTGCCGACGCGCTTGCGGCGAAGCGGGAACAGGTCGAGGAAATGCGGCGGAAAAAGGCGGCGCACGAGGAACGTTGCGAGGTCCTGGCGGCGGCGATCGAGGCGGGGCGGATCGCGGTCGAGGAAGACGCTGCGGCGCTTTCCCGGCTGCAGGAGCGCATCGACGCCCTGCTGGGGGAAAAGGCCGGCATCGACGCCGCGGTGGATTCGCTCGAGGGAACGGCGAAGGACGAGCGCCGAAGGGAATCGGAATCCGCGGAACGGATCTCGGACTTAAGGGTCGCCGTCCAACGGGTGGAGAGCGACCTCGCGAACCTCGACTCGCTGACCTACAACCGGTACGAGGTGCACCCCGCGGACCTTCCCGCCCTCGAGGAGGAAGGGGATCCCGAGGCGGAAGCCGGGGAGCTTGTCGCCTGGGAGGCCCGCGCCGGGGAGATCCGGGACAAGATGGCGGCGATCGGGGATGTGAACCTGGCGGCGCTCGAGGAGCACCGGGAGCTGTCCGAGCGGCATGCCTTCCTCTCTTCCCAGAAGGAGGATCTCGAAAAATCCCTGGACGACCTGGCCAAGGCGATCCAGCGGATCAACCGGACCACCCGGGAGCGGTTTTCCGAGACGTTCGACAAGATCAACGAAAAACTGGCCGAGGTGTTCCCCAAGCTCTTCCTGGGAGGGCGCGCCTTCCTTACCCTCCTCGAAGAGGACAACCTGCTGGAGACCGGCGTGGAGCTTGTCCTCCAGCCGCCGGGGAAGAAGCTGCTCCCCCTGAACTCGTTTTCCGGCGGAGAGAAGTCCCTGGCCGCCGCCGCCATGATCCTGTCCATCTTCCTCGTCAAGCCGTCGCCGTTCTGCCTGCTGGACGAGGCGGACGCGGCCCTGGACGACGCCAACATCGACCGGTTCAACGCCCTGGTGCGGGAGATGTCGACGCGGTACCAGTTCCTCCTCATCACCCACAACAAGCGGACGATGGAGCTGGCCGACTCGCTGTACGGGATCACGATGGAAAAGCCCGGGATCTCCAAGGTCGTCTCCGTCAAGTTCAACGCGTGACGGATCATTCCTCCGATTCTTTTTTCTCCCGACTGAAGGCAGGGCTCGGCAAGACCCGGGAGCTGCTCTTCATGAACGTGGAGGCGATCGCGCGCGGGATCGGCCCGGTGGACGAGAAGGTCCTGTCCGATCTCGAGGAGGCGCTGATCCTGGCCGACGCGGGGGCGGGGCTCGCCCATGAATACGCGGAGCAGCTGCGCGCGAAGTGGCGCCGCGGGGAACTTCCCGACGTCGAAGCCCTGCGGGCGGCGCTCCGGCGCATGATCGCGGAAACGCTCGCGCCGAGGATGGTGCCGCTTGCCGTTGCGCCGCCGTATCCCTTCGTGGTGCTCGTCGTCGGGGTGAACGGCGTCGGCAAGACGACCACGATCGGGAAGATGGCCCATTGGCTGCGGGGGGAAGGCCATCCCGTCCTGCTGGCCGCAGCCGACACCTTCCGCGCGGCGGCCATCGAGCAGTTGAAGGTCTGGGCGGACCGCGCCGGCGCCGAATTCGTGCGGCACCAGGAGGGCTCCGACGCCTCCGCCGTGGCCTTCGATGCCGTGCGGGCGGCGGCGGCAAGGGGGACGCACGCCGTGCTCATCGACACCGCCGGGCGTCTCCACACGAAGGCCCCCTTGATGGAGGAAATGCGGAAAGTCGTCCGCATCGTCGGGAGGGAGATACCGGGGGCCCCCCACGAGGTGCTGCTCGTGCTCGACGCGACCAACGGGCGCAACGCCATCGCGCAGGCGAAGACGTTCCGGGAATTCACCGGCGTGACGGGCCTCGCGCTCACCAAGCTCGACGGGACGGCGAAGGGAGGGGTCGTCCTCTCCGTGACGCGGGAGATCGACGCCCCGATCCGGTTCATCGGCGTCGGCGAGTCCGTCGACGACCTGCGCCCCTTCGACGCCGCGGCGTTCGCCGAGGCGCTTTTCTGATACTCTCGTAGTTGATGATCGACACCCTCTTCCTCCAGGTGATCGGGGGGGCGTTCCTCCTCCTGTACGGCGTCCGCATCACCGGGCAGGGGTTCGACCTGGCCTTCAGGGGCCAGATCGCGGAGTGGTGGGCCTCTCCGGGCCGCAGCCGCCTCGGCGGATTCGCCGCCGGGGTCGTCGGGACTTCCCTGCTCCAGAGCTCGGGAGCGGTCGTCACCCTGCTCATTTCGTTCGCGCAGATCGCCCCCCTTCCGCTGGCCCAGTCGCTCTCGATCGTCCTGGGAGCCGATCTCGGGAGCACCTTGACCGTCCAGGTGCTCTCTTTCCGGATCTACCAGTACGCCTTCCCCGTCCTTTCGGCGGGAATCCTCCTGTACCTCTGGGGGCGGAAGCCCAGGGTCCGCGCGATCGGGCAGGGAGTGGCCGGCTTCGGGTTCCTGCTCCTGGCCCTGCAGTTCCTCTCGGGAGCGGCGGGGGAGGCCGGGCGGGTGGAGAGCCTCCGCAGCCTCATGGCGGACCTGGGCGGCGCGCCCCTGGTCGCGTTCTTCTGGGGGGTGGCCTTGAGCGCCCTGTTCCAGAGCGGCACGGCGGTGATGATCCTCCTGATCGCGTTCACCCGGCAGGGGATCCTCCCCGTCCCCGCGGTGCTTCCCCTGGTGCTGGGGGCCAACGTCGGGGGCTCGTCGGCGGCGTTCATCGCGGCATCCGGACTGGCCGGCGAGGGGAAGCGGGTCGCGTGGGGACACGTGCTGATGAAGACCGCGGGGGCGTTCCTGTTCCTGCCGTTCTTCCCGCGGCTCCAGGACCTTCTCGCTTCCCTTGCGCCGGATCCTTCGCGCATCGTCGCAAACGCCCACACGCTGTTCAACCTGACGCTGTCGGCGCTGTTCTTTCCGCTGGCGCCGCGGGTGGCCTCGATGCTGGAGGGGGCCTTCCCCGAGAAAAAGGAACATGCGTCCAGGGGCAAGCCGGTGTACCTGGACCGGGAGCATCTTCCGGTCGCCGGGGCGGCCCTCGGACAGGTCGCACGGGAGATCGTCCGGATGGCGGACATGATCCAGGAGATGCTGGGGGTCGCCCTGCAGGCGATCCGCACGGTCAGCGAGGAGCAGGCCGACCGGATCCGCCGGATGGACGACGACGTCGACCAGCTGAACCGGGAGATCAAGGTGTTCCTGTCGGCGCTGGGCGAGGGATCGCTCGATTCGGTGCAGACGAACCGCGCCGTGGCCTACATCGCGATCGTTTCCGACCTGGAGAACATCGGGGACTTCATCGACAAGTCGCTCGGGGACCACGTGCGGCAGCTGGCGGAGAGGAAACAGCGGTTCTCCGAGGAAGGGACGGGCGAGCTCGAATCCTTCCTCCGGGAGGTGGAGGAGATGTACCGCGAGGCGGTATCGGCCTTCGTGACGCGCGACGCGAAGGCGGCGGAAATCGTCATCGCAAGGAAAAAATCGGCCGGCCAGAGGGAGCGGGACCTGCGCCTGGCCCATATCCACCGGTTGCGGAAAGGGATGCCGGAATCCCTGGAAACGAGCGCGGCCCATCTCGATATCCTGTCCGCTGGAAAAGGGATCTCCTCCCGCTGCGCGGCGATCGCCTACAGCGTCCTGGAGATGGGGAAATAAGAGGGGCGTCCTTTCCGCGTTGATTCAAGCCGGTCTCCCTGATATCCTGAACCGACTCATTTCATCCATCCCTGGGGAGAACCGCAACGATGGCGGAAGAACCGTTTGTCCTGATCGAGAAAAGGATCAACGACCTGGTGGCGATGGTTTCCACGCTCAAGAAGGAGAATGCGGCGGTCGCGGCGCAGCTGGAGCAGAAAAGCGGAGAGGCCAGGGATCTGGCGCGAAAGGTCGCGGAGCTGACCCAGGAGCGGAACGAGATCCGCACCCGGGTGGAGAAGATCCTCTCGCGCCTCGAAACCATTGAGTTGTAACCCCGGGGTTGTATAATGAGGATGTAGAATGGGATGAGCAGGAAGTTCGAGGTGAACATCGCAGGGTACGCGCTGACCGTGAAGACCGAGCGGTCGGCGGAACACATGAAGCTCCTGAGCGACCTTCTGAACGAGAGGGTGCGCGAGGTGCAGAAGACCGGCGGGACGGCGAATTACCTGAATGTCGTCATGCTGGCTGCGATGAAGCTGGCCGACGAGGTTCTGGAGCTTCGGAAGGAACGCGACAGCGGAAAGAAGGAGCTGGAGCGGAAAAGCCGGAATCTGCTGGATGCGTTGGACAGCGTTCTCAAATAGCGGGGGCGGCAAAACGATCCGGCCCCTGCCGTGTGCGTGATTGGCGGGTGAGTTAGAGCCAACACAAGAAGAACGGGATCCCTTCCTGCCGGCGGTGAGCATGCCCCGAAGGGGGAAGCCTGAAACCGGCAATTCCAGGGAGCCCACCTGGTGAAAGCCAGGTTCAACTCTACCGTCGACACGGCACAGAGCAGGGGCCTTATCCGGCAAGCAACCGCGGGTTCGCCGCGTTTATATAGATTCGGGTGGCAGGAATAGGGTTTTTTAAAGACGTTCGTCCACGAATAAGGTTCGGTGGTTTCGCCATGGAGGAGTGTATCTAGCGGCGCGAGATTCCTCGTTTCGCCCCCTCGCCTTGTTCGCGGTTCCTGCCTGTCCCCGTTATCCCAGCTATCGGCAGGTCGTTCATGCTTGTTGCAGAGCGGAAGGCCCAGCTACGCCGGACCGAACGCAACCGGATGAAGTCGTGCGCGCGGAAGGAGGCGCTTGCGGTCGCGAGCGTCGCCGCGCAGGAACGTTTCCTCGCCGCCTTTCCCCCGGAGGCGGGGCGCAGGGTGGCGTTGTACGCGGCCGTCGGCGGAGAGGTGGGCACGGAACGGATCCGCGCCGCCTGCCTGGCCGCGGGGGCGCTCCTGTTTTATCCGCGGATCATGGAAGACGGGGAACTCTCCTTCTACCCGGACGGCGGCGATGACGGCTGGGAGCGCGGAAAATACGGCCTCCTGGAGCCGAAGGTTCCCCCGGGCGTCGCGGGGCTCCGGGAGGGATTCGACCTGGTCGTCGTTCCGGGGGTGGCGTTCGACTCCCGGGGGAGGCGCCTGGGGAAAGGGTTGGGGTGTTACGACCGGTTCCTGCACGGGCTGGCCGGAACCGCCGTTGCGGTGGGACTGGCGTATTCCCGGCAGCTGGTGCCGGAAGTTCCGGTGGACTCCTGGGACATGCCGGTGGACGCGGTGGTGACCGAGACGGAGGTCCTCCGCGTTTCCCGGAAGCTCCGGAAGGAACGGACCAAATAGATGCGGTACCGAGGAGGATTCTTTTGGATATCAACGTGATCGTCACGGGTGTGTTGGTCGTTCTCGCGGCGGCCTTGGGGATCGTGGTGGTGGTTCTTCTCACGAAGAAACGAACCGCGGAGGACCTGGCGCGTGCGAGCGCGTCGAAGGCCGAGGAAGTGCTCCAGAAGGCGAGGAAAGAGGCCGAGAATATCCTCAAGGAATCGACGCTCCAGGCCAAGGATTACCAGCTGCAGGTCAAGCTCGACTTCGAGCGGGAGACGCGCGACCGGAAAAACGAGATCAGCCAGCTCGAGAAGCGGCTTCTCCAGAAGGAAGATCTCCTGGACCGGAAGACCGATGCCCTGGAAACCCGGGCGCTGGAATTCGGCCGCAAGGAGAAGGAGCTGGCCGACCTGTCGAAAAAACTCGAAGGCCAGCAGGCCGAGCTCCAGGACACCCTCCGGAAGGCGCGGGAGAACCTGGAGCGGATCGCCGGCGTGACGGCCGAGCAGGCAAAGAACGAACTCGTGGAGATGGTGGCCGACGAGGCGCGTCTGGAGGCGGGAAAGAAGATCCGCTCGATGGACGAGGAATTCAAGGAGGAGGCGTCCCAGAAGGCCAGGAAGATGATCTCCCTGGCCGTCCAGCGGTACGCGGCGGACTACGTCGCCGAGCACGTGGTGACCGCGGTGCCGCTCCCCTCCGAGGAGATGAAGGGGCGGATCATCGGCCGCGAGGGGCGCAACATCCGCGCCTTCGAGGCCGCCACCGGGATCGACGTCATCATCGACGACACGCCGGAGGCGGTCATCCTCTCCGGCTTCAACCCCGTGCGCCGGGAGGTGGCCCGCATCGCCCTCACCCGCCTGGTGCAGGACGGGCGGATCCACCCGGCGAGGATCGAGGAGACGGTGGAGAAGGTGGCCAAGGAGGTCGAGGAGACGATCCGCGAGGCGGGGGAGCAGGCGCTCTTCGACCTGGGGATCCACGGCGTCCACGCGGACCTCGTGAAGCTGATCGGCAGGCTGAAATACCGCACCTCGTACGGGCAGAACATCTACAC
>PQAK01000184.1:10385-13695 GCA_003105225.1 Deltaproteobacteria bacterium
CACGACATCGGGAAGGCGGTCGACCACGAGATCGAAGGGCCGCATGCCCTGATCGGGGCGGACCTCGCGAAGAAGTACGGGGAAGCGAGCCGGGTCGTGCACGCCATCGCGGCGCACCACGAGGACGAGTCGCCCCACGACATCCTGCCGATCCTCGTGCAGGCGGCGGACGCCCTCTCCGGCGCGCGCCCCGGCGCGCGGCGGGAGATGCTGGCGAACTACCTGAAGCGTCTCGAGGACCTCGAGGAGATCGCGAAATCGTTCGCCGGCGTGGAGAAGTCCTACGCCATCCAGGCGGGGCGCGAGATCCGCATCATCGTCGAGAACCAGAAGATCAGCGACGACGCCGCGACGGTCCTGGCCCGGGACATCGCCAAGAAGATCGAGACGGAGCTGTCCTACCCGGGCCAGATCCGGGTCACGGTGATCCGCGAGACCCGCGCCGTCGAGTACGCCAAGTAACGCCGCCGAAAGGGGACGGCTGCGCTGCCTCGGAGGGTCTGGCGGAGTCGCCGCAGGAAGGGGCGAACATCTGCCGGATTGCATTCCCTGTCTGCGCCGGATGACGCAGCGGGGGGTTCCTCGCAGCGGCGTATGGAGCGAGGCAGAGATTGCGTCGAGCGGAATCGCAGCGAGCGGGCGAAGGTCGCGAGCGTAGCGGAGAGGAAGCCCCCCGCGAGGAAGCAGGCGGCACCAGGGAACGCGGCAGGCAAGTGACTCCCCTCCGAGGCGTAGCGACTTCCTGGGTATATGAATGATGGGGGCGGTCCTGGAGCAAAACGGATAATGTGGATCCTGTTCTTCGGCGACGTCGTCGGCAAGCCCGGCCGGAAGGCSGTCMGGGAGTTTCTCTCCCGKCTGGACGGCCGCCGGGAYGTCGACCTCGTCGTCGCGAACGGGGAAAACGTCGCGGGCGGGGTCGGGGTGACGGAGTCCACCGTGCGCGAGCTCTTCGACGCCGGGGTGGACGTTTTGACCGGCGGCAACCATGTCTGGGACAAGCGGGAGGGGCTGTCCCTGCTGCGGGGAGACGCCCGGATCCTGCGCCCCGTCAACTACCCGCCCGGAACCGACGGCCGGGGATGGGGGATCTTCCGGGGTCGCAGCGGGGCCCCGTACGCCGTGGTGTCGCTGATCGGCAGGGTCTTCCTGGGGCAGTTCGACTGCCCCTTCCGATGGATGGACGCCTCCCTCCCGGAAATCCGCCGGCAGGCGGCGGCGATCCTCGTGGATTTCCATGCCGAGGCGACCTCGGAGAAGCGGGCGATGGCGTTCCACCTCGACGGGCGCGTGGCGGCGCTCGCGGGGACGCATACCCACGTGCAGACCTCCGACGCGCAGCTGCTTCCCGCGGGGACGGGCTACATCACGGACGCGGGGATGTGCGGGGCCGCGGGTTCGGTGATCGGCATGGACACCGGGATGGTGCTGCGGCGATTCCTCCTCCAGGTCCCCGTGCGGTTCGAGGTGGGCGCGGGCGAGCCGGAGGCGTCGGGGGTGTTTTTCGACGTCGACCCGGAGACGGGACGCTGCGCAGCCGTGGAGCCGTTTGCGATGACCGAAAGCCGGATGAGGAGCGCGGACGAATGGAAGAGATTCTCAAGCCGCTGAAGCGCGGTGCGGTGGACGTCATCACGGAGGACGAGCTCCGGCGGAAGCTCGAGCGCGCCGCGAAGGAGGGCCGGCCGCTGCGGATCAAGGCGGGCTTCGATCCCACGGCCCCCGACCTGCACCTGGGGCACACCGTCCTCATCCAGAAGCTCAAGCATTTCCAGGACGCGGGCCACCAGGTGATCTTCCTGATCGGCGACTTCACGGGGATGATCGGCGACCCCACGGGCAAGGCGGAGACGCGCAAGGCCCTGACGCAGGAGGACGTGGAGCGCAACGCCGCCACCTACAAGGAGCAGATCTTCAAGATCCTCGACCCGGCGCGGACCGAGGTGCGGTTCAACTCCGAGTGGCTCTCCGCCCTGTCGATCGAGGAGATGGTCCGCGTCGCCGCGCAGATGACGGTGGCGCGGATGCTCGAGCGGGACGACTTCCGGAGGCGGTACGAGGGGGAGCGCCCGATCTCCATCCACGAGTTCCTCTACCCCCTGTTCCAGGGGTACGATTCGGTGGCGCTCCGGGCGGACGTGGAGCTCGGGGGCACCGACCAGAAGTTCAACCTCCTCGTGGGCCGCGACCTGCAGCGGGTGTTCGGACAGGAACCGCAGGTGGTCATGACGACGCCGCTGCTCGTGGGGCTGGACGGCGTCAACAAGATGAGCAAGAGCCTGGGGAACTACGTCGGGATCACGGAGCCGCCGGAGACGATCTTCGGGAAGATGATGTCGGTCTCCGACGACCTGATGCTCACGTACTACGAGCTGCTCTCCGACATCCGCGTAAGCGAACTGGAGGCCCTGAAAACAGGCCTCGCCGATGGCGCCCGCCACCCGATGGAGGCAAAGCTGACTCTTGCGGGGGAGATCGTCGCCCGTTTCCACGGCCGGCAGGCGGCGAAGGACGCGGCGGAAGGGTTCCGCAGGAAGTTCTCCGGCAAGGAGTTTCCGCAGGACGCGCGCCGCGTGGAAGGCAGCTCCCTGGGCGGCAAGACCGACCTGGCCACCGTGGTTTCCCGGGTTTCCGCCTCGTTCACTTCCAAGTCGGCCGTGCGGCGGCTGATCGAGCAGGGCGGGCTGGAGGTCAACGGCGAGAAGGCGTCTGACCCCTCCCGCGAGATCGTCCCGGAGGGGGAAATCCGCTTGAAAATCGGCAAGAAGGAGTTCGTGATCGTCACGTTCGGGTAGGAGGCGGAAACCCACCACTTTTTTCTTGCATCCACCCTCTCGTTCGGCTATATTGCGGACTTCCCGGAAATGAGGGAAGCAGGGGTCCCCCGACAGGAGTATAGTAAATATGGGGAGATTCCCCTTGACACGGTTTTCGCTCTTTCGTATAGTTACAAGTCTGCCTTGAGGGGCTCCCCTCGGGGTGAATCAGCGGATCTTTGAAAACTGAACAGGGAATGCAGAGGTGCGTAAGGATCCTGTCTTTTCCATATCAAGTGGAGAGTTTGATCCTGGCTCAGAACGAACGCTGGCGGCGTGCTTAACACATGCAAGTCGAGCGCGAAAGGGGGCAACCCCGAGTAGAGCGGCGCACGGGTGAGTAACGCGTGGGTAACCTACCCCYVGGCGGGGGATAACTACTCGAAAGGGTGGCTAATACCGCATGAGACCACGGGGTCTTCGGATCCTGAGGCCAAAGGCGGCACCGGCTTGCCGGTGCTGTCACCTGGGGATGGGCCCGCGTACGATTAGCT
>PQAK01000185.1 GCA_003105225.1 Deltaproteobacteria bacterium
ATGCAGTTCATCGACTTCATCTCCTGCGGCTTCGACCAGATCGTGAACACGGCGGCGACCCTCCGGTACCGGCACGGCGGGCAGACCGCCTGCCCGATCGTGGTGCGGGGGCCGTGCGGGGGCGGCGTCCACGGCGGGCTGTACCATTCGCAGAACCCGGAGGCGTGGTTCTTCCACGTCCCGGGGCTGAAGGTGGTGGCCCCGGCCACGGCCTACGACGCGAAGGGGCTGCTGAAGACCGCCATCCGGGACGACGACCCCGTGATCTACCTCGAGCACAAGTTCCTCTACCGCAGGATCAAGGAGGACATCCCCGAGGAGGAATACCTGGTCCCGATCGGGAAGGCGGCGTTGCGCAAGGAGGGCAAGGACCTCTCCGTCATCACGTACGGGTCGCCGCTGCACGCGGTGATGAAGGCGGCCCGGGACATGGCCGGGGAGATCGACATCGAGGTCGTCGACCTGCGGACGCTGCTGCCGCTGGACTGGAAGACGATCCGCGCTTCGGTGGCGAAGACGGGAAAGGCCCTGATCGTCCACGAGGCCCGGCGTACCGGGGGCATCGGGGGGGAGATCGCGGCGCGCATCGCGGAGGAGCTGTTCGAGTCCCTGGACGGGCCGGTCGTGCGCGTGGCGGCAAGGGATACGCACACCGCCTTTTCCGCGCCCCTGGAGGACTACATCCTCCCGAACCAGGAAAAGATCACCGAAGCCATCAGAAAACTCGCCGCCTACTAGCACGCGGCAAGGGAGCCGATCCGATGCGCGTTGACGTCGTCATGCCCCAGCTGGGGGAAAGCGTGGTCGAGGGAGTGGTCGCCAAGTGGCTCGTCAAGGCCGGCGACGCCGTTGCCAAGGACCAGCCGCTGGTCGAGATCTCCACCGACAAGGTGGACGCCGAGATCCCCTCCCCGGCCGCCGGCGTGGTGGTCGAAATCCTGGCGAAGGAAGGGGAAACGGTTCCGATCCAGGCGGTGATCGCACGGATCGACACGGAGAAGGAGGCGGCCAAACCCGCCGAGCCGCCTCCCTTGAAGGCCCCGTGGGACGAGGAAACCGAGGGGTTCCCCGGCGCGATGGCCCGCCGGACGGAGCCGCCGCTGCCGTCTCCTCCCCGAGCCGAGCCTCCCAAGGCGCCCCCGGCGCCTCCGCCTTCCGAAGGGCCGAAGGTGCGGATTTCGCCGGTCGTCGCCCGTATGGCCGCCGAGCACGGCCTCGACCTGTCCCGGATCCCCGGGACCGGGATCGACGGGCGGGTGACCAAGAAGGACGTGGAGGATTTCCTGGCCCAAAGAGGCGCTCCTGCCCCGGCGGCCCCCCAGGCGGCGAAAGCGCCTGCGGCGCCGGCGCCTCCCCCTGCGCCCCCGGTGCCGGAAGGGGACCAGGTCATTCCGTTCACCCCGATCCGGAAGCGGATCGCCGAGCACATGGTGATGAGCAAGCGCACCTCCGCCCACGTGCATACCGTAGCCGAGGTGGACTTGCGCAAGGTGGCCGCATTGCGCGCCAAGGCGAAGGAGACGGGCGTCTCCATGACCTACCTTCCGTTCGTCCTCTGGGCGGCGGTCGCCGCCCTGCGGGAGTACCCGTACCTGAACGCCTCCGTGGCCGGGGAGAGCACGGTCCTCAAGAAATCGATCCACATGGGAATCGCGGTCGACACGGACCGCGGACTCATCGTCCCGGTGATCCGGGACGCGGACAGGAAATCGCTTTCGGAGCTTTCGAAGGCCGTGGAAGACATCGCCGCCAGGGCCAGCGCCCACCGGATCCTGCCCGACGAACTGTCCGGCGGGACGTTCACCGTCACCAATCCCGGTCCGAAGGGAAACCTGTTCGGGACCGCCATCATCAACCAGCCGCAGGTGGGGATCCTCCGGATGGGGCAGGTGGTCAAGAGAGCCGTCGTCGTCGACGCGGGGGGGGAGGATGCGATCGTGATCCGGCCGATGATGTACCTGTGCCTGGGATACGATCACCGGATCGTCGACGGGGTGGCGGCGAACGGATTCCTGTTCCGCGTGCGGGAGATCCTGGAGACGGGGACGTTTTCCCCCTAGGGAACCCGGCGGATGGAGTCGAGCTGGCTGGGACATGTGGAGTACCGGCGCGCACTGGAGGTGCAGATGCAGTGCCTCCGGCAACGGGCCGGGGGGGAGATCCCCGACACCCTCCTTCTGCTGACGCACCCCCACGTCTACACGATCGGCCGCCTGGGCGACGAGTCGAACCTGCTGGTTCCCCGCGAGCAGCTGGAGCGGGAAGGGATCCTCGTGGAGCGGATCTCCCGGGGGGGCGATATCACCTACCACGGGCCCGGGCAGCTGGTCGGCTACCCCATTGTGCTGTTGTCCCGGCCCGACGTGCACCGGTTCGTCCGCAGCATCGAAGCCGCGCTCATCGAGTCGCTCTCGGCCTTCGGCGTGCCGGGGGAGCGCATCGAGGGGATGACGGGAGTCTGGGCGAAGGGGAAGAAGATCGCCTCGATCGGCATCGGGGTCCGCCGGTGGGTCACATATCATGGCTTCGCCCTGAACGTGAACACCGACCTGTCCTTCTTCCGGCGCATCCACCTGTGCGGGCTGATCGGCAAGGAAGCGACCTCCATCGAGGAAGTCACGGGGAGGAAGATCCCGATGGAAGCGGTGCGCGACGCCGTCGTCCCTGCCTGCAGGAACCATCTGCGGGGATTCTCGTGAAGCCCCCCCTCCCGGCGGCACGGCCGCCCTGGCTCACGGTGCGCGCTCCCACCGGGGAAACGGTGGAGCGAGTGGCGGAAACACTGCGCCGGAACCGCCTGCGCACGGTGTGCCGCGACGCGCGGTGCCCGAACGTGGGGGAGTGCTGGGGGAAAGGGACCGCGACCGTCCTGATCCTGGGGGAAAAATGCACCAGGGGGTGCCGATTCTGCAGCGTCGCTTCAGGAGCGCCCCTCCCCCCCGACCCGTGCGAACCCGCGCGGGTCGCATCGGCTGCAGTGGAACTGGGCTGGAAACACCTGGTCGTCACATCGGTGACCCGGGACGACCTCGCGGATGGGGGCGCCTCCCAATTCGCCGCTGTCGTCAGGGAGGTCCGGAAGCGGGCGCCGGCGGCGGCCGTCGAGCTTCTCGTGCCCGATTTCCGGGGAAGCCTCGCGGCGCTGCGGGAGGTGGTGGCTTCCCGTCCGGATGTGCTGGCGCATAACGTGGAGACCGTACCCCGCCTCTATGCGGAAGTGCGGCCGGGGGCGGTGTACCTGCGATCCCTGGAACTTCTCGGGAGCGCCCATGCCATGAACCCGCGGCTCGAGCTCAAATCCGGGCTCATGGTCGGCTTCGGGGAGAGCCGCGGGGAGGTGGTATCCGTCATGGAGGACCTATACGCCGCGGGATGCCGGTCCCTCACGGTGGGCCAGTACCTCCCCCCTTCCGGGAATCACCTCCCGGTCCGGGAATATCTAACCGTTGAGGCATTTTTCGAGCTGGCGGAGATTGCGCGAAAAATCGGATTCCCGCGGGTTGCCGCGGGCCCGCTCGTGCGCAGTTCCTACAAGGCGGGCTCGCTCATGTAGCGTGCCCGGGACAGGATCCGTGCGGAAGGGGCCGCCATGAAAGAGTGGAACGTGGTGCTTACCTGCCGCAGGAACGGCGAGAAGGGCGCCCTGAAGCAGTTGAAGTATTTCGGCCATTTCGTTCCCACCGGTTTCCGGGACGTGCTGAGAGGCTTCGTCACCGAGCGTCCCCTGTTTTTCGAGGAGCTCCTCAAGTGCCGCGAGACGCGGGACCCGCTTTGGCGCTATGTCTCCCGCCTGGTCCCGATCGACGCGACCTTCTCCTTCACCCTGGAAACCTTTCGGGAGCGGCTCGGGGAAGTGGTGGATCGCCTCGCCGAAAGGGTTTCCCCCGGCCTCTTTTACGTGCGCATCGAGCGTCGGGGGCACAAGGGGGAAATCCCGACGCCCGAGGTGGAGCGGGAAATGGACGGCCGGATCATCGCGGCGCACGAGCGGCTGGGCCGGGAGTCCCGCGTCGATTTCGAGGGGTTCCGGACCGCCGTGGCGGTGGAGACGTTCCACGACCTTGGAGGCGCAGGCCTGGTCTCCCGCGAAGAGATGGATAAATACCCCTTTCTGAAAGTCCCATGAGCGGCCGCCCGCACAGAGATATCCTCCATCTGGACCTGGATGCTTTTTACGCATCCGTCGAAGTTCTGGACGACCCTTCTCTCGAAGGGAAACCGGTGATCGTCGGAGGGAGCGAGCGCAGGGGGGTCGTCTGCGCGGCTTCGTACGAGGCCCGGAAGTTCGGCGTGCATTCCGCACAGCCGACGGCCACGGCAAAGCGTCTCTGCCCCCGGGGGATCTTTCTGCCCGTTCGCATGGAACGATACCGGAAACTGTCCGACAGGGTCTTCGAAATCTTCCGTCGCTTCACCCCCCTTGTCGAAGCCCTCTCCATCGACGAGGCGTTCCTGGACGTCACCGCATCCACCCGCCTGTTCGGGGAGGCGGAGCGGATCGCGAGGAAGATCAAGACCTGCGTGCGCGAGGAAACGGAATTGACCGTCTCCGCCGGCGTGGCCGGAAACAAGCTTGTCGCGAAGATCGCCTCCGACCTGGGCAAGCCCGACGGGCTCATGGTCGTGCCCCGCGGAACGGAAAGGAAATTCCTGGCGCCCCTGCCGGTCGGCAGGCTCTGGGGGGTCGGGAAGGTCACCCGGGAGGCGCTTCGCCGGATGGGAGTGGCGACGATCGGTGACTTGAGCGGCATCCCGTCGGAGGTTCTGGCGAAGAAGTTCGGCCGGCACGGCGTACTGCTTCACGAGCTTTCCCGGGGGATCGACGAGCGGGAAGTGGTGCCCGAGCAGGAGGCCAAGTCGATCGGGCACGAGGATACGTATCCCGAAGACCTCGTGAACGTGAACGATGTTCAAAAGGAGCTTCTCTCGCTCGCCGGGCGGGTCGCGGAACGGTTGCGCCGCCAAGGGGTAAAGGGCAGGACGATCACCCTGAAAGTGAAGTACCACGATTTTACCCTCATCACCCGCGCAGTGACGCTGGACCGCGGGACGGACGACGGGGGGGAGATTTATCGCGGCGTCCTGGAACTCCTTCGTAAGACGGAGGCCGGGAAACGGCCCGTGCGGCTCCTGGGCATCTCCCTGTCCCATCTTTCGAGCGGGGGAGAGGGAAGCAAGGCCCAGGAAAGCCCCGAGCAGCTGCCGCTGTTCAAATCGCACCCGCCGGAAAGGGCGGTGGGGGGAGCCGCCGGCCTGCCCGTTTCGCGGGAAAAGAAGGAAAAGCTCAATCGCACGGTAGACCGCATCCGGGAAAGATTCGGGAAGAAGGGGATACGGCCCGCGGCGCTCCTCGACGAGGAGTGAGCTCTCCCGGCGTCTCTCCTAACGTTTCTTCTTCCCGAACTCGTGGCAATTCATGCACGCCCCGTCCTTCTTGTTGTGGTCCTTCATGTCGCTGTGGCACCCGAGGCAGAGGTCGCGGCCGGTGACGGCCCAGGTGTGCGGCTTGTGGCAATCGGTGCACGCCGATTCGGGGTGCCCTCCCTTCCGGTGCAGGCCGGAGAGGCTGTCGTGGCACTCCTTGCAGTCGGCGATGGGCTTCGCCTCCTGCGCTTTTTTATGGCAGTCGGCGCACTTCATCGAAGACATCATCGGGGCGGAAGGATTGATCTTGTGGCACTCCGCGCAGTCCGTCGGGGGGCGGAATCCCGCCGAATGGCACTTGCTGCACAGGATCTTGCCGTGTTTTCCGGCGAGTTCGATCGGGTGCCAGGACATCCGGCTCTCGGTCACGACGGTCCCGAGGGGCATGAGCGGCGACCGCACGGGCTGGGTATGGCAGACGGCGCACTCCATGCCCAGGACCTTCCCCGTCTTCGATACGTGCCGTCCGTCGTGGCAACGGAAACATCCCGGCCAGTTCCTGTGGCCGATGTTGGAGGGGTAGGTCTTCCAGTTGACCTTCATCTCCGGGAAGACGCTGCGGTCGTAGATCGCCACGGCGGTCGTGACGGTCTTTTCGATGTCGCCGGCGCGCTTCTTGTAGACTTCGGGATAGCGCTTCGCATAGAAGTCCCCGATTTCGGTCAGCAGGCCGTCATGGGCCTTCTCCCGGTTGGGATATTCCCGGACGAGGGCGTCCACAACCACTTTCTTGACCCAGGGAAGCGTGCGCGGGATGACCCCGGTCGACATCGCGCGGTCCACCGCCGCCTCCGGCGGATCGAAGGTGTGGGTGGGCCGGTTGTGGCAGTCCATGCAGTCCATCTCGTCCCTGGGCAGGCCGCGAAGCTGATCCTCGGTCCCCTTGAAGTCGAGGCTCGTGTATTCGTCCACGCGTCCGCCGCTATGGCGAACCTCGATCCGCGGGATCTCCTGCTTCTGGCGGTCCAGGGCGACGTAATGGACCTTGCTCTCGATGAGCATGTGCCAGTGGATCCCGGCGGTTCCCCCCAATGCCGCGCTGCCGCCGCCCGTCTTCACCCCGATGCTGATCTGCTCGGGGGTGTTCTTCTCGTCGTACCGGAAGTGCGGGATCTGCATCAGCTGGGTCCCGAAGAACTTCGCCGGCCAGTGGCACTCCTCGCACGTCTCCCGCGCGGGGCGCAGGTTCTCGATGGGGGTCGGGATCGGGGTCGGGTACGAATGAGTCACCACGGCGATGACCTGGCGCGCGCCGGAAAGCTTCGACTTGACGTACCACGAGGCGCCGTGCCCCACGTGGCAATCCACGCAACGCACCCGCGCATGCGGCGAGGCCTTGTAGGCCTCGTACTCGGGCTTCATCACGGTGTGGCACAAGGTTCCGCAGAAGGCGATCGACTCCGTGTACAGGAAGGCGTTATACGTCACGAAGGCCATGAAGACGGCGAGAAACGTTCCGCCGAGAACCGCGTAGGTGAACCGCTTGCGGTGAACCGGGTCGTTCAGGTCGAGGCGGGGGTAGGGGAGCGCCACATCGCTTCCCACATGGAGCCGCCGAATGCCCTCCCGCCGCATGCCGTACACGAAGATGATCGCACCGACGGCGAAGAGCGCCGGGAACACCATGTAGGTGAAGATGCCGATGTAGGGGCTGGGCCGCTTGAGGCTGATATCCAGTGCGAGGGCGAATATGATCAGCAGCACGCTGGCGCCCGCGATGAGCGCCCCGATATAACTGACCGCGTTCCGGTACAGTCCTCCGCGGCTGATCCTCTCTTCCGGTGCCATTCGGTTGTTCCCCCCCGTAAAGGATTTACCCTAAGAGATTACAAGGTCGGGATGGATTAGAAAAGGATAACGTTATTCCGTGGAAACGCAGATCCAACACTCCGTATTGATTTTCAGGCAGGGTACGGATACCATGGTTTTTCCTCGCGTGCCGAAGTGGTGGAACCTGGTAGACACGCCATCTTGAGG
>PQAK01000186.1 GCA_003105225.1 Deltaproteobacteria bacterium
GTCACGATGCGCATCTTGTGCTTCTCGGGGGAGTGGCACTTCGCGCACTCGATCCCCACGTCCTTCACGTGGAGGGTGTGCGGGAACTGGAGCTCCATCTCCTTGAAGAACACCTTGTCCGACGGCATCACGCGCGCGTGGCACAGGGTGGCGCAGTACGCCGACGGCGAGGCGAGGATCGCCGGCTTCGGCGGACCGCCCGCCGCGCCCGCCATCCGGAAGGCGGCGGTCACCTGCTCGTAGCCGACCCGCAGGATCTTGAGCGCGTACTCGATGTTGTGGGCGCCGCGCCCGGCCCGCAGGAAGTTCAGGTTGGCCTGCGCGTCCGCGACCAGCGCCTGCGCCCCCGCGTGGCTCTTCGACTTGGGGCTCCCGGTCCCGACCGCCGCCTTCCCCGCGGCGACGACCCGCTCCATCTCCGCGGTCAGGACGCGCGACTCCCGGACCCAGTCGTCCAGCATCAGGTCGTATTTCTTCCCGTGGCACGCGACGCAGCTGTTCCGCTCGGCGGTCAGCTTCTTCTCGCCGGGGAACGCCACCCCCGATTCGCGCACCTCGACCGACTTCGTGTGGCAGCCGTCGCAGGACACCTGGGCGGAGAACATCCGCGAGGGGGTGTCCGGGACCCCCCTCGCCCCCGTGCCCATGTACATCTCCTTCTGGTAGTTGTGGAGCCGCTTGTGGCACGCGTCGCACTGGACCTCGAAGGTCTTGACCAGCTCCACCTCGCCGTGCCGGACCCTCTCGTGGCACTGGAAGCACTGGATCGCGTTGTAGGTGACGTGGGTCCGGTGGATCGCCAGGGGGTCGTTCTTCTTCTCCAGCCGCCCGACGTGGCAGTCGTAGCAGTGGGAGTCGTTCACCTTCCCGTCCCCCTCGGCCACGCGGATGTGGCACTGCTTGCACTGGACGCCCAGCTTCAGGTACGACTCGTGGGAGAACATGAACCCGCCGTGCTCCACGGTCTTCGTCGGGGTCCCGTGGCACCCCGGGCAGCCGCCCAGCGCCTGCCCCTGGCTGATCCCCTTGAAGTGGCACAGGAAGCAGACCTTCGTGTCGACCGAGATGTGCTCCCCCTGGACGATCGAGTAGTGGCAGGTCGTGCAGCGCAGCTTCTCGCCGCGCTTGAGCTTGCCCATGTGCTCCTGGTGGTCGAAGGTGATGTTGCTGCCCAGCTTCGCCTTCCCCTTCTCGATCCGCCCGGCGTGGCACCCCGAAGCGAGGCACGAGGAATCCTTGACCTTGGCGTGCGGCCTCGGGTTGTACAGCCCCGTCCAGTACTTGAGCGTCGTCACGGTGATGAAGACGGGCGAGAAGGAGTGGCACTTGATGCAGGAGACGCCGGAGTGCTTCGAGGTCTTCCACTGCGCGTAGAACGGGTCCATGTAGTGGCAGACGACGCACGACTTCGGAAAGTACGCGGAAACGAAGAAGGCGCCGTTGAGGACGATGAAGATCCCGAGCAGGACCCCCGCCAGGGTCAGCAGCGGCTTCCGGTACCGGTGGATCCCGTCCCAGATGTGGGCGAACATTTCCTTCATTGGGGGTTGACCTCCGCCGCGGTCTTGGCCTGCTTCGCCATGAGCTCCTCATACTCGAGCGGGTGCTCTTCCTTGATCTCGTGCTCCGAGATCTGGCCGTGCCACCACATCAGGGTCCCGGGGAACCGCTCCGGGTTGAAGTGGACGTTGTAGAAGTGCCAGATGACGATGGCCAGGGTGGCCAGCAGCGCCTCGTCGCTGTGCATCTCGTGGGCGATGTCCAGGACGAACTTCGGGAAATACTTGAGCGCGATCGATTCCCCCCAGAGGAACGCCCCCGAACCGATCATGATGATGCAGCCCCAGTAGACCGCCCAGTAGTCGAACTTCTCGATGTAGCTGAACCGGCCGAACCGCGGCTTCTCCTTCACCTTCCCCAGGAAGTAGCGGATGTTCTGGACGGCGTCCCGGAGGTCCTTGGGCATCGGGAGGAGGAGGACGAAGTCCCTGCGGCCGTCCCGCGAGAGGATGGTGTACAGCAGGTGGTGCACCATGAAGTAGACCAGCATCAGGGCGCCGATCCGGTGGACGATGGTGGAGTTGTTGATCCCCCCCCACAGGCTGATGACGAACCGGGAGAGGATGAAGTTGGGGAACTTGATCGGCATCCCCGTGACGATGAGGAGGATGACCGAGCTGAACATCACCATGTGCTGGAAGCGGAAGTTCCGGTTGAACCGCTGGAACATCCGCCCTTCCCCGGCGTGCTTCTCCTTTTGCCGCTCCTCCCGGATCCTGCGCGCCTCCTCCCGCCGGTCGGCCGCCGTCTTGAGCCGGATCTCCCGCTCCATCTCCGCGCGGACCCGCTGCCGGATCTTCTCCCGGATCTCCCCGGCCTGTTCCGGTTCGAGCCCCGCCGTCTCCGCGGAGACGACGGCGTCGATCTCCCGCTCGAGGCTCTCCCGCGGTTGCTCTTTCTTTTCGTCGACGGACATACGTTCGCTCCTCTATTTCTCCCCGCGCAGCCGCTTCGTCCGCCCGTACATGTCCAGAACGATGTGGACGATCAGGGCGAGCATCGTGCCGATGGTGAGGTATTTGAAGAAGGACGCCACGTAGTAGACGATGCCGGCCTCTTTCTTCTTGGCGTCCACGTGCATCTTCCCGACGGCCACGTTGGCGTTGGCGCCCGGGTGGCACTTCCCGCAGGTCTTCGGGACGTTCTTCGGGTTCACCGAGGACAGGGGGTCGGCTTCGGGCCGGATGTCGTGCGTCCCGTGGCAGGAGGCGCAGTTCGCGACGGTGCGCGACCCGAACTGGCTCGCCACGCCGTGGAACGACTCCTTGTAGGTCGCCACCTGCTCCGTCTCGATGCCGAACTTCCCCATGATGGAGACGGAGGCGTGGCACTTGGAGCACTGGTCGGCCACGTGGGTGGCGAAGACCGTGGACTTGGGGTCCTTGGGGCTGTAGATCTTGTGCTCCCCGTGGCAGCCCGTGCACGACGGCGCCTCCTTGATCCCCTTGGCCACCGCCACGCCGTGCACCGACGTCTTGTATTGCGCGTAGATCTCGATGTGGCAGCGGCCGCACGTCTCCGCGACCTTCCCCTGCGCGACCAGGGAGGCCTGGCTCTTCGCCTTGAGGATGGCGTGGCTGCCGTGGCAGTCCTGGCACAGCGGCGCCTTCGCGTTCCCGCGCGCGATCGCCTTCCCGTGCACGGATTCGAAGTAGGCCAGGTAGCCGTCCGACTGGGGCGCCCCCTCGGCGTTGCCCTTGTAGTGGCAGTGCGTGCAGTTCACCCGGCGGGGCCTCTCCCGGTGCGGGATCTCGCTGACGTCGAAGTGGCAGTCCACGCACGTCTTCTTCTCGTGCACCGAGCCCTTCAGGCTGTCGCCCGTCACGAACAGCTCCTGGATCTTCCCGTCGACGAGGATCTTCCGGAACTCCGGCTTGCCGTGGCAGAGGGTGCACTTTTCCAGGGAGAGCCGGGCTTCCGCCTCCCGGGGCCCCGGGACGCACACCCCCAGGAGGGCGGCGGCGATCACCGCATAAAGGACCGTTCCCTTCATAGGATCCCTTCCTGCTTCAGTTTTTCGTATTCCAGCGGGTGCTCCTGGCGAAGCCACTCCGCCTTCACCCGGCCCGTGAGCCACGCATCGTTCATCGGGAAGACGGAGGCGTTCAGGTGCTCGTTGTACAGGTGCCAGAACAGGAGGATGACGAACGCCAGCAGCCCCTGATAGCCGTGGATGATGAGCGTGACGTCCAGGACGAGCTTGGGCAGGAACCGCATCGAAAACGTCTCCGCCCAGAGGATGAGGCCGGTCACCGAGATGAGGAGGATGCCGATCGTCGCCCCCCAATACTGGAACTTTTCCTTGTAGCCGTACTTGCCGATGAGGGGATATTCGGCCGCGGTCCCCAGGTTGTACCGGATCGCCTGGAGAAAATCGGAGAAGTCCCGGCGGCGCAGGAGGAACTCGCCCAGCTCCTTCTTCCCCTCGCGGGTGAACAGCATGTAGAAGGCGTGGAAGAGCAGCTGCGCCATCAGCAGCGACGCCGCGGCGCGATGGAGGAACCCCCGGTACAGGATCCCGCCCTCCAGCCGGATCAGGCCGCGCCCGATCCAGTTCTCGTGGTACATGAGCGCGAACCCGGTCAGCGCGAGCACGAGCAGCGTGACCATGAGCAGCACGTGCTGGACCCGGAACATGAGGGACATCCGGACGATCGTTGCGGATTTCGGGGTCTCCCCGCTCGCTGCCGTCATCCCTTTCCTCCTTCCGCCTCCCGCCGGCGGCGGCGCCGGCCCAGGTGCTCCAGGCCGACGTGGAGAACGAACAGCATCACCAGCATGGAGATGAAGACGGTGTAGAAGACCCGCACGGTGAACACCCCCATCGCCTTCTGCGGGGTCACCTCCACGTGCATCGGCCCCTTCGCGAAGTTGGGCCCCGCGTTGGGGTGGCACCTCCCGCACGTCTTGGGGAGGTTCGCCTTGTTCACCCGGGACTCGGGATCCGCCGAGGGGAGGATGTCGTGGAAGCCGTGGCAGGAGGCGCAGTTGGCCGCCTTGGTCATGCCGTATTCCAGGGCGATGCCGTGGAAGGAGTCCATGTAGGTGGAGAACCGCTTCTTGGGAAGGGCGTACCGGCTGGAGATCCCCTCCTTCTCGTGGCAGCCCGAGCACGTCTTCGGGATGTTCTTCGAGAACACCGGCGACGACGGGTCGCTGATCTTGGTGATCGTGTGCTCCCCGTGGCAGTCCGTGCACACCGGCGACTCGGCGATCCCGCCGCGCATCCCCTTCCCGTGGACGCTCTTCTCGTACTGCTCGAGGATCCCGGGGTGGCACTTCCCGCACATCGTCGGGATGTTCTGCCGATGGGTGGCGGACCGGGGCTGGTCCCCGGGGAGGATCGCATGGTTGCCGTGGCAGTCGGAGCACACCGCGGTCCCCAGCAGGCCCGATTTTTTCAGGGCGGTGCCGTGGACGCTGTTCTCGTACGCCTCCATCACCTGCTGGCCGGGGAGCTTGTACTGCTCCTCGATCGCCCGGTCCTTGTGGCACTTGAGGCAGACGCCCACGATGTTCAGGCGGAACGTCCGGGATGCCGCGTCCCCGCTCTTGCGGATGTCGTGCTTGCCGTGGCAGTCGGAGCACCAGGCGGCCTCGCGCTCGCCCTTGGCGTGCCCCTTCCCGTGCGTGCTCTGGGCGTAGGATTTTTCCGAGTCCGGGTGGCACTTGCCGCAGGAGACCTTCTCCAGCTTTCCGTGGGGGGCTTTCGCATCGGTGTGGCACGTCGTGCAGGCGCCCTTCCCGTGCACCGACGCGCGGTACCCCTTCTCGTCGACGAACAGCGACAGCGTCCCTCCCCCGGGAAGGGATTTTTCGATCGTCTTGTCCCCGTGGCATTCCATGCATTCCCCCTCGGTGGGGGGCTTGGCGCCCGCTACCCCGGGCAGGGCGAAAAGCGCCGCGGTCAGGGCCACGGGCAGCAGCAGCGACAGCAACCGTTTCATGACTCCTCCGATGCGATCCTGGTTGATCCCGGCGACGGGGCTTCCCCGCGCCGTTCGGCCGCTTCCAGCTCCTCGAGCTCCAGCGCGTGCTCATGCTCCATGTCGTGCCGGGAGAGCTTCCCGTCGAGCCAGGTGAGCGAGAGCGGGGCGAAGTCGGGATTGATCATCACGTAATACAGGTGCCAGACGATGATGGCCAGGGTGGCCAGGATCGCCTCGTAGTAGTGGACGATGGTGGCCACGTCCAGCCCCCACATGGGAATGTGCTTGAGCGCCTCGTCCTGGAACCAGAGCAGGAACCCGGTGACGACCATGACGATCGTTCCCCACACCAGCGCCAGGTACTCGGCCTTCTCGACGTAGCTGTACCGGCCGAACTTCGGCTTGTGGGCGGAAAGCCCGGCGTAATATTTGAGCGTCCCCACGACGTCCCAGGCGTCCTGCAGGCGGGGCATCATCCGCGCGAACTGGTCGCGCCCCCGCTCCGTGAAGATCACGTACAGCAGGTGATAGATGCTGGTCGCCACCATGAGGACGGCGGCCACCCGATGCCCCGATCCCCGCAGCGCGACGTTCGTCGCGTCCGAGAGGAACGGGATCGACCACTTGAATTTCAGCGCGAACCCGGTGACGACGAGGGCGAAGAAGGTCGTCAGGGTCAGGATGTGCTGCAGCCGCTCCGAGGGGTTCAGCCGCTCGTAGCCGGGGTGCTCCCATTCCCTGCGCTTCCGGTAGATCGCCTGCATCTTCCGGAAGTAGTCGACGCCGTTGTGGACGACCATCCCGCCGATGACCACGACGATCATCCAGATGTAGAACTGCTCCACCCAGTACTTGACCTGCCCCCCGATGCCGCCGGGGCCCACGTGGATGTTCCCGCTGGCGAAGTTCGCCGTCGCCCCGGGGTGGCACTTCCCGCAGGTGACCGGGAGGTTCTTCGGGTAGACGGTCGAGCGGGGGTCGGAGGACGGGAAGATCTCGTGGACGCCGTGGCACGAGGAGCAGTTCGCGACCGTCTTGTCCCCCAGGCGCTGGGACAGGCCGTGGAAGCTCTCCTGGTACCCCTTCACCTTCTCGGTGGCGATGCCGTACCGGCTGGACAGCTTTTCCGCGGCATGGCAGGAGGGGCACGTCTTCTGGGACACCGCGGCGAACGAGACCGAGGACCCGGGATCGGCCGCCTGGCGGATGTCGTGCTCCCCGTGGCAGTCCGCGCAGCCGGGGGCGTCGGGGACGCCCCGGGCCAGCGCCGTGCCGTGCACGCTGTCCCGGAAGATGGCGAAGACGCCGTAGTGGCACTTCCCGCACGTGGCGGGGAGGTTCGCGCGGAAGATGGGGGACGCCGGGTCGAGCCGGTCCTTCATGTCGTGGGCGCCGTGGCAGTCGACGCAGGTGGCGGACTTGTTCAGCCCCTTCTCGACGATCGCCCGGTTGTGGATGCTCTTCTCGTACATGCGGGCCGCGCCGGGGATGGGAATTCCGGACCGGTCGGTCACCTGCCGGCTCCCGTGGCACCGGGTGCACGTCGCGGCGAGGTTCCGGAAGTAGACGGGCGACGTGGACAGCGAGGATTTCGGTATCTCGTGCGCGCCGTGGCAGTCGTAGCACCGGGGGGCGTCCGCGCCGGGTCCCTTGCCGTGCAGGACCACGTGCCGGCTCTTCTTGTAGACCGCGGCCACCTCGGAGTGGCATCCCGAGCAGTCGACGGGGGCAAGCCGCGCGGCGTGCGGCAGTTCCTTGAGATCGGCGTGGCAGTCGGTGCAGGAGAGGTCCGCGTGCACCGAGGCCTTGTACTTGTCGGCGTCGACGTGCAGGGAGAGCCCGGGGAAGGGAGGCGCGTTGCGGACGGCCTTCTCCGGCCCCCCCGCCTTGACGTTGCCCGCCTTCTCCTGCTGCGACCACGAGAGGATCCCGGAATCGCCGTGGCAGTCGAAGCATTGGCCGTTGTCCAGGGCCCAGGCCGCGGAACGGGGACCGATAACGGAGAAGCAGATCGCGAGGAAGACAGCCGGCGCTGCGATGCGGAACGAGTCACGGCGCAGGGGAAGCATGGGCGCCCCTTTCTTCATCCGGATATTTGGTGTAATCGTCGAAAGCAGACTAATGCTATCCGTTATGGCGATTGTCGACTGTATACATACTGCAACCCCGGCGCAGAATCAAGCCGAAAATTCGGTGGGGGGTTGCCCGCCTTCCCCCGGCGGCAGGGTGGGCGTTCCCGGCGGGAGGGTCGAAGGAGGCGGGATCGGCCGCTGCGGGGCGCCCGTCGCGGACATGCCGGCCCGGCGGCCGCAGGCGGCGAAATACAGCCTCCGGAAACCGTGGATGCTGGAAAAAGCACGGGATGGGGGGATGGCGGAGCGCCCGAGGGCACATCAAATAAACCTTGTTTTATTAATTTGAAATCCATGGGAAACGCAATGGATTACAGAATTTTCATTTTCTTCCGCGTTTTTCTTGACAGGATATGGTGAACACCATATCTTGTATGCGTGTCGCCGCAAAGCCACAAGATGCGCTACCCTGAATAATTGAAAAGGCGCTCTCCCCAAGGGGAAACCCGCCCGATGGAGTGAATGATGGAACTGAATGTACCGTCCGCAGCAGATCTGCCGGCCCATCCACCCGAAGCCCAGGCGCGCGCAGCGGGAAAAACGCTCCCCGAGCGCCCGCCCAGGGACTGGGTCGAGCGGGTGCTGCGGAAATACGGGCCGTTGCCGGTCTCCGAGAACGCCCGGACCGTGCTCGAACGGCGGTACCTGAAGCGGGATGCCCGGGGGGAGACGCACGAAACCCCCGAGGGGATGGTCGCCCGCGTGGCCTACAACATCGCGACCGCGGAAGGATTCTATTACGGGGCCCTGCCCGAGGTCGTCCTCCAGTGGGCGGAGACGTTCTACGCGATGATGATCCGCCTGGATTTCGTGCCCAACTCCCCCACCCTCATGAACGCGGGGCGGGAGCTGCAGCAGCTGTCCGCCTGCTTCGTGCTCCCCGTGGAAGATTCCATGGAGTCCATCTTCGAGGCGGTGAAGAACACCGCCCTCATCCACAAGAGCGGCGGCGGGACCGGCTTCTCCTTCTCCCGCCTGCGCCCGAAGCACGACGTCGTCCAGTCGACCAAGGGGATCTCCTCCGGCCCCATCTCCTTCATGACCGTCTTCGACGCGGCCACGGAGACGATCAAGCAGGGCGGGACCCGCCGGGGCGCCAACATGGGGATCCTCCGGGTCGACCACCCCGACATCCTCGACTTCATCACCTGCAAGTCGAAAAACGACCGGCTGAACAACTTCAACATCTCCGTCGCCCTCACCGAGGAGTTCATGAAGGCGGTGGAAGCCGACGCGGAGTACGCGCTCGTCAATCCCCATTCCCGGGAGTCGGCCGGCAGCCTCAAGGCCCGCGAGGTGTTCGAGAGGATCGTCGACTCGGCGTGGCGGAACGGGGAGCCGGGGATCATCTTCCTCGACCGGATCAACCGGGACAACCCCACGCCCCGCCTGGGCGAGATCGAAAGCACCAACCCCTGCGGCGAGCAGCCGCTGCTCCCCTACGAGAGCTGCAACCTGGGCTCCATCAACCTCTCCACCATGGTCCTGGGGGAGAACGGCGGCACGCGGATCGACTACGAGAAGCTCAAGGACACGGTCCACACCGCGGTCCGGTTCCTGGACGACGTCATCGACATGAACAACTATCCCCTCAACGAGATCCGGCAGATGACGATGGGGAACCGGAAGATCGGGCTCGGCGTGATGGGGTTCGCCGACATGCTGATCCGGCTGGGGATCCCGTACGATTCGGACGAGGCGCTGGCGGTCGCCCAGGAGGTGATGAGCTTCATCCAGGAGGAGTCGGCCTCCGCCTCCTGCCTGCTGGCGCGCGAGCGCGGGCCGTTCCCGAACTACGGCATCAGCGTCTTCCCCGAGCGGCAGAGCCCCCCGCGGCGCAACGCCACCACGACGACGATCGCCCCCACGGGGACGATCAGCATCATCGCCGGCGTCTCCAGCGGGATCGAGCCGATCTTCGCCCTGTCCTACATCCGCAACGTGATGGACAACGACCACCTCGTCGAGGCCCACCCCCTCTTCGACGCCGAGATGCGGCGCCGGGGGCTCTACTCCGTCGAGAAGATGACGGAGATCTCGCAGGCCGGCTCGCTGCGGCACGTGGAGGGGATCCCCGACGACGTCCGAAGGGTCTACGTGACGGCGCACGACATCTCCCCCGAGGCGCACCTCCGGATGCAGGCCGCCTTCCAGAAGTTCACCGACAACGCCGTGTCCAAGACGGTGAACTTCCCCTCCGACGCCACGCGGGACGACATCCGGAAGGTCTTCGTCCTCGCCTACCGCCTCGGCTGCAAGGGCGTCACCGTCTACCGGGACCGCAGCCGCGACGAGCAGGTGCTGAACATCGGCGAGGTCAACCGCAAGGAGGCCGCCGCGGCGGCGGCCGAAACCGCCGAGGCCGAGCCGGGATTCGTCTCTCCCCGGCCCCGGCCCGACACGCTGCTGGGAGTCACCAAGGAGATGAAGACGAGCTGCGGGAAGATCTACGTCACGATCAACCGCGACGCCCGGGGGATCTTCGAGATCTTCAACCAGATGGGGAAGGCCGGCGGATGCGCCGCCTCCCAGTCCGAAGCGATCGGAAGGCTCGTTTCCCTGGCCCTGCGCTCCGGGGTCCAGCCCGACCAGATCATCAAGCAGCTCAAGGGCATCTCCTGCCACCTGCCCGCCTGGGGCGGGAACGGCGGGAAGATCCTGTCCTGCGCGGACGCGGTCTCCAAGGCCATCGAATGGTACATGGAGAACGTCGACACGATGTTCGCCGGGATTCCCGGCGCCGGGGCGGGGCCCGTCCTGGCCGCGCCCTCTCCGGCGGTCCGGGCCTCCCTGCCGGAGGACCGGGAGATCGCGCGCGGCGCCTGCCCCGACTGCGGCAGCCAGGTCGAAATGCAGGAGGGATGCCTCAAGTGCCGCTCGTGCGGTTTCTCGGAGTGCTAGCTGGGCGCCCCTTTCGTAACGTTTGAGGGGATCGAGGGGTCCGGGAAGACGACGCAGGTCCGGCGGCTGTCGGAATACCTCGAGGGAATCGGAATCCCCCACCGCGTCACCCGGGAGCCGGGGGGCACGGGCCTTGCCGACGAAATCCGATCCCTCCTCCTGTCCCCCCGGGAGGAGCCCGTCTTCCCCGAAACCGAGCTGCTCCTGTACGAAGCCGCCCGCGCGCAGCACGTCCGCGGGGTGATCCTGCCCGCGCTCGCCTCCGGAACGGCGGTCCTGTGCGACCGCTTCTTCGACGCCACGGCCGCCTACCAGGGATTTTCCCGGGGGATCGGCGACGCGCAGGTCGAGTGGCTGAACCGCTTCGCGTCCGGCGGCCTGTCCCCCGACCTGACGTTTCTCCTCGACGTCGCCCCGGAGGACGGCTTCGCCCGGCTCCGCAGGCGGGGCGGCCGCCCGGACCGCATCGAGTCCGAGTCCATCGGGTTCCACCGGAACGTCCGGGAAGGATACCTGCGCCTGCAGGAGCGCCATCCGGGCCGCATCCTCCGGGTCGACGGCTCGCTGCCGGCGGACGAGGTCTTCCTGCGCATCCGGGAGACCGTATCGGCGCGCTTCGGATGGTAGGGGACTTCTCCTCGCTCCGGGGGCAGGATCGGGCGGTCTCGCTCCTGCGCCGGTACCTGTCGACGGGGAACGTCCCTCCCGGCCTCCTCTTCCACGGGGAGGAGGGGATCGGCAAGGAGAAGGCGGCCAACGCCTTCATCGCCTCGCTTTTCTGCGGCAGCCGGACCCCCGGCGGCGCCTGCGGCGCGTGTCCCGATTGCCGGCTGCTCGCCTCGGGCGCGCACCCCAACCTCCTGCGCGTGTCCCCCGAAAACCACTTCATCCAGATCGCCGAAATCCGGGCCCTGAAGGAGGAGCTTTCCCTGAAGGCGTTTTCCGACCGGGTGCGCGTTGCGCTCATCTGCCCGGCGGACCGGATGACCCTCCAGGCGGCCAACGCGCTGCTCAAGACCCTCGAGGAGCCGCCCCCGTCGACGCACCTGGTGCTCGTCGCCCACCGGCTCTCCGAGCTGCCGGTGACGATCGTCTCCCGGTGCCAGAAAATCCCCTTTTCCACCCTTGCGGCGGATGTCGTCGAAGAGATCCTCCGCGGTCTCCCCGGGGCCTGCGCGGGGCACTCCCCCGGGACGATCCGGGCGGCGGCCGCCTGCTCCGGCGGAAGCCCGGGGCGCACCCTCCTTCTCCTGGACGAGATGGAGGAGGACCGCCGGATGTGGACCGAACTGTTCTCCGGCCTGGATCCTGCGGCCGTCGCCGCGGCCGGGGAGTCGTGGAAAAAGGGCGGCGAGCGGAAGGGGCAGATTTCCGTGCCGCTGTCGATGGCGCGGGACCTGGCCCTCTTATCATCCGGGACGAATGAGGCTATAATAAACGGCGATTTGGGAGAGCCCCTACGCGCCATCGCCGGGAGGAAAACCCCGAACGGGTGGATCCGGGCGTTGCAGGCGCTTCTTTCCATGTCCCGGATGCCGCCCCAGGCCCAGAAGCGGCTTGCGCTGGAGGCGTTCCTGTACCGATTGCACGGAGAGGGATGAAAAGCGGATGGACCTTGCGGGAATCAGGCTCCGGGGCGTCTGCAAGATGCACCACTTCGACTGCACCGGAACCCCCCTGAAACGGGGGGACTACGCCGTCGTCCAGACGGAGCGGGGGCCGGTGCTGGGGGAAGTCCTCCAGCGGATCGACGCCCACGCCCCGGCCGGCGACCGGACCTCGTACGCCAAGGTGCTGCGCGCCGCCACGGCCGACGACATGCGCGCCCACCAGGAAAACGCGCGGCGCGAAGCGGAGGCGCAGGAGTTCTGCCTGAAGCGGATCGAGGCCCGCGGGCTTCCCATGAAGCTGGCGCGGACCGAGGTCCTCCTCGACCGGAGCAAGGCGATCTTCTACTTCACGGCCGACGGGCGGATCGACTTCCGGGAGCTCGTCAAGGACCTGGCCCACGAGCTTCGCACGCGCATCGAGATGCGGCAGATCGGCGTGCGCGACGAAGCGCGCGTCGTCGGCGGGGTCGGCCCCTGCGGGATGGGGCTGTGCTGCGCCACCTTCCTTTCCGACTTCGAGCCCATCACGGTGAAGATGGCCAAGGACCAGAAGCTCGCGCTGAACCCGGCGAAGCTGTCGGGGGTCTGCGGACGCCTCATGTGCTGCCTCATCTACGAGCACGAATCGTACGCGCGGACCAAGGCCTGCAAGAGCTGCGGGACGGGGAAGGGCGCGCCCCCGCCCGCCCCTTCCGACGCGGGAGACGCGGAGGACCTCTCGTTCCGGTTCGGCGACGACGAGGACGGGGCCTCGTGAAGCCCACCTTCTACATCACCACCCCGATCTACTACGTGAACGACGTCCCGCACATCGGCCACGCCTATACCACGATCGCGTGCGACGCGCTCGCCCGGTATCACCGGATGAAGGGGCAGCAGGTGTTCTTCCTCACGGGGACGGACGAGCACGGCGAGAAGGTCCAGAAGAGCGCGCTCCAGCAGGGGCTGGCCCCCCGCGAGCTGGCCGACCGCGTCGTGACGCGCTTCCAGGGGCTCACCCCCGCGCTGGAAATCACGAACGACGACTTCATCCGGACCACGGAACCGCGGCATTACGCCTCCGTCCAGGACCTCTTCCGCAAGTCCCTGGGCAACGGCGACATCTACCTCGGGGAATACGAGGGGTGGTACTGCACCCCCTGCGAGTCGTACTGGACCGATCTCCAGCTCGTCGAGGGGAAATGCCCCGAATGCCGGCGGGACGTGGAGAAGCGGAAGGAGCCTTCCTTCTTCTTCCGCCTCTCGAAGTACCGGAAGCCGCTCCTCGAATACTACGAGAGGAACCCGAGGTTCATCCGGCCGGAGAGCCGCCGCAACGAGGTGATCGCCTTCGTCGAGGGGGGCTTGAACGACCTCTCCGTCTCCCGCACCTCGCTCTCCTGGGGGATCCCGGTCCCCGGCCATCCCGGGCACGTGATCTACGTCTGGTACGACGCCCTCACCAACTACATCACCGGGCTGGGATACCCCGGCGGCGGCGAGACGTTCGACGCCTTCTGGCCGGCCGACCTCCACATGGTGGGGAAGGACATCCTCCGGTTCCACGCCGTCTTCTGGCCGGCGTTCCTCATGTCGGCGGGGATCGCCCCGCCGCTGGGCGTTTTCGCCCACGGATGGTGGACCGTCGAGGGGCAGAAGATGAGCAAGTCGCTGGGGAACGTCGTCGACCCGTACGAGATGGTGGCGACCTACGGGGCGGACGCGTTCCGCTACTTCCTTCTGCGCGAGGTCCCGTTCGGGCTCGACGGGGATTTCTCGAAGAAAGCCCTCGTGCACCGGATCAATTCCGACCTCGCCAACGATTTCGGCAACCTGCTGAACCGGGCGCTGGGGATGCTCGGGAAATATTTCGGCGGCGCGGTGCCCGCTCCCTCGCCCCCGGGCGAGGAGGACCTGTCGCTGATCGCCCTGGCCGGGGAGGTCCGGCGCTCCGTGGACGCCGCCATGGAAGAGGTCGAATTCCACCGCGCCCTCGCCGCGATCTGGGACCTCGTCAAGGCAGCGAACCGGTACGTGGACGCGTCGGCGCCGTGGGCGCTGGCCAGGGACGCCTCGAAGCGGGAGCGGCTGGGGACGGTGCTCTACAACATCCTGGAAGCCGCCCGCATCTGCGTGCTGCTGTCCTCCCCCTTCGTGCCCGCGGCGGCGCAGGCGATGTGGGAAGCGCTGGGCTGCCAAGGCGAGGTGGCGAAGGCGATCCTCTCCGATGCCGCCACGTGGGGCGGCCTCCGCACCGGCGCCGAACTCCCCCGCTCCGCCGTCGCCTTCCCCCGTATCGAAGCGTAGGATCATGCAAGCGACAACGGCTTCTCGGCTGCGGCCGCGGCAACCGTCTGCGTATCCCGGCATCCGCCTCCTTCCTCGCGGGGGGTACCTCGCAGCTACGCTCGCGACCTTCGCCCGCTCGCTGCAGGTTCCGCTCGCCGCAATCAATACCTCGCTCCACATGCCGCTGTTCGGCACCCCCCGCCTCGTCATCCGGCGCATACAGGGAACGCAATCATCTACGCGTCCCACACGGAAGGCCCACGCATCAGGAAGGTTCGGCGGAGCCGCCGCAGGAGGG
>PQAK01000187.1 GCA_003105225.1 Deltaproteobacteria bacterium
AATCAAAGGGAAATTCAAGAAACCGGTGCATCTGCTCCGACGATAAGCCTTGGAAGTCCTCCAAGGGCAACCGGTTGCGCTGCGTCATGAAGCGGTCCGTAAAAGCCTGGAGCTCTTCCATCGAAACGAATCTTTTCCCTTCGATCAACTGCCGCAATTCTTTCAACACCTTCGCCGCTCCCGAATCCCTGATCACTGTGCCCCCGCTTCGGTTTATTGCCCTCTCGGGCGACAGCGCAAGCCGTTTACTTCCACATCCGGGGATCGAAGCTGAATGACTTGGGCGATTGAATCCTGATCTTTCTGAATTCCGGATGGAGGGGGTTGAGAACGTAATCGAATTCCTCGGGGATGACGACGGAGGGGACCCTCAAGACCGACGAAGTTCGCGCCTTGATCCAGGCGTCCCCGACCGCCATGGTTTCGTCGGGCACCGGTTCCGCCCTCCAATTCGGGGGCAAAGCGCCGATATCGAGTTCCGAAACGTTCACCTCGGCAGGGATTTCCACCTTGAACGACAGGAATGAAATGCCGGCGGCCGCCTTGGAGATGTGCACGAACTGTTCGAGAGCCGCCAAAGCCAGACTCGCGGCCGAGTAGACGACCGGAACCCCGCGGGGATTCCATCGCCCCCCTTCCCGACGGGCGCCTTCTCCATCGAAGGCGGTGTCTGCATGCCTGGCCTTGCAGATGCGCCAGGCAACGATCAAGACAAGACACCATATTCGATTCGAACCAGAAGACTCTCGACCTCACGGGCCCCGGCCTCGGTGCGCATCAAATCGATAGGAGTGCGGTTGTTAAGTCCAGTTTGCGGAGACCGAAGCCAATCCCTGGCCTGATCTTTATCCTCAAGCACTTCTTCCGCAAGCGCGTACAAACGTGCGAACCGGTATAGCCGGTCACTGATGGAAGGCGAAAGCCTGTGGCCGGACGCACGCCGAAGGCGCGAAACGGTCTTTCCGCTGATGTCCAATGCGTTCGACACTTCCCGGTCGGTAAGTTTCAAGGCGGTTTTTACGTGTTCCAACGCAGAGTGTGGAAGGCCTTTTTCGATGAGATCGGTAAACTCGAACGCCGTCGCCGTGGCCCTCCCCAGAACCTTCCGCCCCCCCAGCACCGCAGCGATATCCGTTCCGCTCATCGTCAGCCCCCCGTATTCCATTTGTCCTTATTATAATAGACATATGTCCAACAACGCAACACCCTTTCCGATTTGCGGGGGTATTCGTTTTTTTAGTTTTGGGGGCACGAGCGATTATCCCGACGCTTCGGTACTGCGATTGGGGGCGCATTACCGGCGGTTCGAATACTTTGATGGTGGAGGCGGGGGGAGTTGAACCCCCGTCCGAAGACTCTTTACTCCGGGCTGCTACGTGCGTTTCCGGTCGTTTGGATCTCGTCCTCGGGGACCCCGGCCGGCAGGGTTCCCTTCGGACCATCCCGGGAGAATTTTCGCCCTTCGGCCCCCCGGGAGGAGGCTTCGGGCTATCCCGTGAAAGTGACCTCCTTGCGCCTATACGGGCATTCGGCGGTCGGAGGCAGGCGGCTTAAGCCGCCTGAGCTAACGGATAGTCGTTGGCGACTATTGGTTCCCGCTTTTTACGAGGTGCAGGGCCTCGGCACGCAACCCGGGAGCATCGACATCCCCGTCGAAACCGTTTCGCCCCCATATGAAGATGATACCACCTTTGGCATTCCCGGGGACACAAACCCGCCGAAGCCCCGGATTCCCGTATGAAATCGGGATCCGGGGCAACGAACTGAAGATGGGTTCATGCCGCCTTCCGGTACAGGTGCGACCGGCCGAGCCACCTCGAAAAGCGGGTCAGGGGGATCTCCCACCGGTTCTGGAGCTCCTCGATATCGACCTGGTATCCGTGGCGGTTGAACCACCGGTACATCAGGGCGAAATCGCGCCCGACGGCGGATTCCGCCTTCTCCTCCGGGATCTGCTCGTACCGGATCTCCCGGTTCATGGCGCAGGAGATCTGTAGGGCGATGTCTTCCATGGTGAGCTCGTCGCCCGCGAGGTCGATCTCGTTTCCGATGAACTCCTTCGGCCGCAGGAAGGCTTCCGACGCGAACTCCCCGATGTCGGAGAGCGCGACCATCTGCAGCCTTCGATCGGGCCTGACCGGAGTGGACAGCACGCCCCTTTCGATCGAGGGGTACAGCCACGGCGAGGAGAAATTCTCCATGAACCAGACCGGGCGCAGGATCGTGCAGGTCTGTCCGGTCTCCTTGAGGTAGGTCTCCACGCGGGCCTTGCTCTCGAAGTGGGGGATCCCCGTGTTCAGGTTCGCACCGCAGACGGAAGAATAGACGATGTGCGGCGCGTGGCCGTATTTCCAGCACGCCGTCACGATCGCCTTTCCCTGGCGGACTTCCGCTTCCGGTCCCTTGTCGAAGGGGGTGCCCATGAGGAAGACCCCGTCCACCCCGCTGACGGCTTCTTTCAGGCTCTCCGGGTTCTCGAAATCGCCCCGCGCCACTACCGCCCCCCTGCCCGTCAAATCCTTCGTCTTTTCCGGGGATCGCGTCAGCAACCGGACGTTCTGTCCTTTAGCAAGGAGGCAACGCGCGACGGCGCCGCCCTGCTGGCCAGTGGCGCCGGTGACCAATATCATCCTTTTCGCTGCCATGATGGCTTCTCTCCTTTCTCTCCTTTCCCTCCCTCCTTCCTTACTAAGATGTCGGGAAGGTGTGCCGGGTCGCCTCCCGCGACAGAATGGCAACCGATGTTATAATCCATGACTCCATGTCCGCGAAAACGACGTTCTCCTCGCTCCCTCTCCTCCTGTCGCTGATCGTATGCCCCTGCGCCCATGCGTCCGGCACGCTGACCGTGGCGGCAGTGGGAGACATCATGATGGGCACGACCTGGCCCGAGGAGGTCCTCCCTCCGCGGGACGGCGAGGGGATCTTCGACTCCGTGGCGGACAGCTTCCGCGGCGCCGGCATCGTCTTCGGGAACCTGGAAGGGCCGCTGTTCGACGGGGGAGAGGGGATCAAGTGCGCGAAGCACCGGAACCCCCGGAAGACCCTGTGCTACGAGTTCCGCATGCCCCCGAGGTACGCTGGGCACCTGGAAGCCGCCGGCTTCAACGCGATGAATGTCGCGAACAACCATACGTTCGATTTCGGCCGGGAGGGGATCGAGAGCACCGTCGGCACCCTCGACAACGCCGGGATCCAGGCCGTAGGCGGAGACAACGTGGCGGCGTTCTGTGCGGGAGAGAAGACCGTGGCCGTCGTCGGATTCTCCTACTCGCCGCCATCGCCCAATTCCTATCCGGTGCAGGATATCCCGGCGGCGATGGAAACCGTCAGGGAATTGAAGGAAGCATATGACCTGGTCCTGGTCTCCTTCCACGGGGGATCGGAAGGGAAAGACGCATTGCAGGTGCCGGATGCCGACGAAATCTTCGCCGGGACGAACCGTGGAAACGTTGTCGGATTCTCGAGGGCCGTGATCGACGCCGGGGCGGACCTGGTGATCGGTCACGGGCCGCACGTGCTCCGCGCGATGGAGGTCTATAAGGGAAAGCTGATCGCCTACAGCCTCGGGAATTTCCTGACGTACGGCATGTTCAATATCAAGGGGCCAAGCGGCATAAGCCTCGTGCTCCGGGCCGATATCGACCTGGAGACGGGAAACTTCGCCGGCGGGGCGATCGTTCCTGTAGCGCTTCGCGACGGGGGAATCCCCTACCCCGACCCGGAACGGAAGGCGATCGGCCTGATCCGGGAGCTGATCGCCGCGCGTGGAATACCGGCGGGATTGAACGTCGGCGAGGACGGCGCGCTCATGCTGGAATCACCCTCCGCCCCAAGGCAGGAAACCGTTCCCTCGCCTGGCGGGGATGTTTCAGGGAAGATCAGATTTCGCCGGCGGGATCCTTCAGGTCGAGCCTCCTGCCGCCGATGAACCGCTTCAGGTAATACGGGGCGTCCAGGCTGTCGATCGTGACCTTGCGGTCCCTGGAGGAGGCGTGGATGAACCGGTTGTCGCCGAGATAGATCCCGACGTGCGAGGGGAACTTGGCGTAGGTGCGGAAGAACACCAGGTCCCCGATGGACAGGTTGTCCATGCCCACCAGTTCGCCCAGGTGGAACTGCTCCCTCGCCGTCCGGGGGAGCACGATATCGAGCAGGCTGAAAACCTTCTGCACGTACCCCGAGCAGTCGATTCCCAGCAGCGAACTCCCGCCGAACCGGTAGGGGATGTCGAGCATCTTCCTGGCGATCGCGACCAGCTTTTCCTTGATGCCGACGGCGCCGCCGCCGGGAGGCTCGGACAGTTCCTTGACCTCCCGGACGAGGGGAGTATCCGTCATCTCCTTCAGTTCGCGTGGAAACCGGGGTTCGAAGATGTCCGCGGAGGGTGACGCCTCGAGGGTACGCGCCTCGACGGAAGGCGCATCGACGGAGGGCGGCGCGGCGGGCAACGCCGCCGGTTCCGCGGGGCTCGATTCCACGGGCTTCCGCGCGCGCACGAGGATCCGCGCCCCGGCCTTCAGTCTCCGGGGCTTGCGGATATGGTTCAGCTTCTTGAGCTCCCGGACCGACATGCCGTACGTTTCGGCAATTTCGGACAGCGTTTCGCCCTTCTCGACCCGATGGATCTGGGGGCGGGTCTTCTGGGGGCCGGCGGCAGCGGTTCCCAGGGGAAACGTCATCGCCAGGAATGCGCACAAGACCAGGGTATATCGGAGCTTCATCGGCCCTTCTTGTTCCGGAAATGAAACCGCCTCGGCGTTAACGGACGAAAAACGTTGTACAACAATTTCATTTATGAGGGGGCATTTGTCAAGTTTTTCTCTTCCCCCGCACGGCGCGCTCGATGTCCCGTCGGGCGTCCCGCTCCGCCATGTCTTCCCGCTTGTCGTAGAGCTTCTTTCCCCGCGCCACCCCCACCTCGAGCTTCACGTGAGGGCCCTTGAAATAGACCTTGAGCGGGATCAGGGTGAGGCCCTTCTCCCGGGTCTTGCCCAGGAGATAGTCGATCTCCTTCCGCTTGAGGAGAAGCTTGCGGGTGCGCAGCGGGTCGATCACCCGGAGGTCGCCGTGGGAATACGGCGTGACGTGCATGTTCTCGATGAACGCCTCGTTCCCCCGGACGGCGCCATAGGCGTCCTGGATGTTGACGCGCCCCTCGCGGATCGACTTGACCTCGTACCCGTGAAGGACGAGGCCGCACTCGAAGGTCTCGAGGATATGGTATTCGTGCCGGGCGCGCCGGTTCGTGCTGACGATCTTTTCGCGGGGCTCGGTTTTTTCCGTCATCAGGGACGCTCGTACCGGTGCGCACCGCCCACCACGGTCAGGCGGATGTGGTTCCCGCCGGTGCGTTCCACCAGGCGGCGGAAAGCCGTGCCGGCGTCATCTCCGCCGGCATCGTCCGCGACGAGGAAATCCGCGGGACCGCCCGCCCGCAGCGTTCCGCCGGGAAGGCGAAGCGCCGCCGCGCCGTTTTCGGTCGCCGCGCGGAACAGGGCGCGGCACAGATCCCCGTCCGACAGGCTGCCTCGATAGAGCGCGCGCGCCGCCCGCATCTCCTCCCACATGCTCAAGTCCGCCACCGATCCCAGGCTGTCGGTCCCAAGGCCGAAGGGAACGGCCGCATCCACGAAATGCGTCACATCGGGCGATCCATTGCCGTGCGCCGCGTTGCTGCGGGGGCACAGGACGAACCGCGCCCCGCGGTTCGAAAATGCCGCAATCTCCTGCCGGGACAGGTGCACATTATGCACCAGGATCAGCCCTTCCCGCAAAAGCCCCTCCCTTTCCAGGTATTCCGGCAAGGGCATACCGATTCCGTGGAACCAGGTGACGTCCTTCCCCACGGCGGGATAGAGCCGCGCCGCGATCTCCCCTCCGCCGGTGCGCAGGAACTCCATTTCCGCGGGCGACTCGGCCAAGTGGAGACAGGCAGGGATACCCTTCTGCCCGGCCAGATCGGCAAACCGCCGCAGAAGAATCGGGCTCACCGTGTAAAGGGTATGGGGGGAAACTCCCGGCAGCACCCCCCCGTATCCGGCGGCTGCCGCCTCCTCCAGAAGAGCAAGGACCGCCGAGACGGACCGCATGACCTCGTCGGCGGCCTCCGGAGCGAATGCGATCCCTTCCGCGAAGACCCGGGCGCGCAGCGGACAGGCGCCGTAGACCCCTGCATCGGGCCCCGTGATCTCCCCCACCGCCGTGGTCCCGCATGCGAGCGACCTGGAGGCGGCGGCATCGAAGTTTTCCCGGAACTCCCCGGGCGGGGCCCCGCGCTTCCAGGCGATGACCTGCAGGATCCAGTCCACGAACGGACCGGCGGCGGCCGAAGCAGCCCCCTTCGGCGCCTGCAGGCGGGGGATCTGGAGATGGGTGTGCGCGTTGACCAGCCCCGGAAGGAGGACCGCGCCGGGGAACTCCCGGCGGTGAAATCCGGGCGGGAGGACTCGCTCCACGTCGCGGGGGGATCCGGACGCCACGACGGTTCCCGCGGCAACGGCGACCGCGCCGGGGGACAGCACCGCATCGGCGCTCAAAAAAATGCGCGAGGCGATGTAGACCGCCCCGCGCACCTACAGGGAGGCGGCGACCCGGGGGCGCTGGCTCTCGGAATCGACCTTCCGCTTGACGCTGGTGATCCGGTTCTTCCTGTCGACGTAGACGAGCGTCGGCTGGAAGTTCTCCAGTTCCTTCTCGTCGTAGGCGGAGAAGGCGGCGATGATCACCAGGTCGCCCTTGCTCACCTGGCGGGCAGCCGCGCCGTTCAGGCAGATCACACCGGAACCGGGCTCGCCGTCGATGACGTAGGTGGTGAAGCGGTTTCCGTTGTCGACGTTCCAGATGTGCACCTGCTCGTACTCGACGAGCCCCGCCGCGTCCATGAGCGTCTTGTCGATCGTCACGCTCCCCTCGTAGTGCAGCAYGGCGTCGGTCACCGTCGCCCKRTGGATCTTGCAYTTCAGCATGGTGCGGTTCATGTTGCGGWCCCCCCTAGGGTGATATTGTCGATCARTCTGGCCGGCCCCACGCGGGCCGCCACGAGAATGGCCATCCGTTCCGCCGGGAGGCGCACCGGCGACAGCGTTTCCGGGTCCCGGGCCTCCGCGTACTCGAACGCGGCGCGCGGCTCCGAGAGGATCCTCGCCTGCGCGGCGTTGACAAGCGTTTCCGGGTCGCGAGCGCCGGCGGCGTACAGGTCCCTCGCGGCGCACAACCCCTTGTACAGGCAGCGCGCGGCGATCCGGTCCTCCCCCTCCAGGTACTTGTTCCGCGAGCTCATCGCCAGTCCGTCGGCCTCGCGGACGATGGGGGCACCTTCGATCTCCACGTCGAGCCCCAGGTCGCGGACCATCCGGCGGATCACCGCGAGCTGCTGG
>PQAK01000188.1:0-8582 GCA_003105225.1 Deltaproteobacteria bacterium
TGACGTGCCCGAAGAGCTCGCTTTCCAGGAGACCCGCCGGGATGGCGGAGCAGTTGACCGTCACCAGGATCCGGTCGGACCGGCGGCTGTTGTAGTGGATGGCCCGGGCGATCATCTCCTTGCCGGTTCCGCTCTCGCCGAGGACGAGGATGGTGGAGTCGGTCGCGGCGACCTTCCGGACGAGGTCCAGGACCTGTCGGATCGGCTCGCTCAGCCCCACGATGTTCTCGAACGCGTAGTGCTGGATGGCCTGCGTCTTGAGATGGATGTTCTCTTTCCGGACGGAGGTGAGCTCCAGCGCCCTGCCGACCAGGTTGGAGACTTCCACCACCTTGAACGGCTTCGTGATGTAGTGGAAGGCGCCGAGCTTCATCGCCTGCACCGCGTTTTCCACCGTCCCGAAGGCCGTCATCAGGATGACCTCGCATTTCGGGAGGACGTTTTTTGCGTGGGCGAGGACCGCCAGTCCGTCGACGCCGGGCATCATCAGGTCGGTCAACACCACGTCGATATCGTTCCGGTCGATGATCGAGTTCGCCTCGCCGCCCGATTTCGCCACGTGGAGGCGGATCTCGGGGGTCGAAAACACCTCCTTGAGGAGGGCGATCGTCATCTCTTCGTCGTCGGCGATCAGGAGCGATTTCGGCATGGAGCAATTTTACCCCGGATCGGATAAAGTTTCGCCCGGAAAGGGTCGATATGGCTTATGCAGGCATAAATCCCCTCCCGGAGACCTATGCGCGTGAACCCCTCGAACCGAAAGGGAAACGGAAACGGAAAAGCGCCCCCCAAGGACGCCGGCGGCGCGCCCGGTTCTCCCCCCGTACAAGCCGGGAAAGGGGGGGGTGTCAAAAAAGTGGCGATCCTGCGGACCGCTTTGGACAGCGGGCAGTATCAAGTGGAAAGCGAGAAGATCGCCGACAAGATGGCAAGGGACGCGGTACGGGAAATCCGCAGCAGGCTCCGGTAATCGACTTTCCCCCATTCTTCGGTGTAACCTGATCGACGTGGCCCGGACCCGTTTTCAGGAAATCCTGCGGCAGGCGCTGGACGATCTCCCGGAGCTCTTCCGCCAGGCGCTGGACAACGTATCGGTCGTGGTGGAGGACTGGCCCCCCGACTGGCTTCTGGACGAATTGGAGGTCCCTCCCGAGGAAACGTTGTACGGCTTCTATCACGGCGTTCCCCTGCCGGAGCGCTCGGTTTCCCTCTCGGGCAACCTGCCGGACAAGATCTCGATCTATCGGGGCCCCCTGGAGGAGGACTTCCCGGAGCCGGGGGAGCTGCGGCGGGAGATCCGGACGACCCTGCTTCACGAGATCGGCCATTATTTCGGGATGGACGAAGAGGATCTCGACCGTCTCGGATACCGGTAGCGAACGACACCCTCCCGGCCGATTTTTTTTCCCTGCCGTTCTTCATTTAGGTATACAGTATACGAAAATCGGCAAGCGTCGCGGTGGTCCCGGACGCACCACCGTGCACGGCGAAAGGGGGAAGGCGATGCTTGCGTTGCGCCGCGTTTTCATCGACGGACCCGCACGCCCCGATCTGGTCCTGCTTCACTTTACGGCCGCCCCGGAAGAGGCGAAGGACCGGGTGATCGCCCGTGCATCGCTGGTCCTGACGCCGACCGGGAAACCCCGTCAGCGGGAAGGGCGCATCTTCCTCCCGTCCCCGCTGCCGGGCAGGCGGTTCCTGGTGCGCTACTTCTACTCGACCATCGGCGGCGGCTCCGAATGGTTTTCCCCCGTCTACGAGGTACCCGTGCCTTGCGATGAAGTTGCGGGGGACCTGGTCCCGATGGAAGAGACCGACTCCGGAAACCTGCCGCCCGCGCCCGGGGCCGGGTGGTTCCGGCTCCTGCTTCCGGCGCGGAACGGCGAGCCGCGGACGGGTACGGTGCGTTTCGGATTCGGGGCGATGCGGAAGAAGCCTTCCCCCTCCCTGTGCCGGGCCGCGATCTCCGTGGAAGGGAACCTCCCCGTCATCGAGGTTCCGGAAGCGCTGTCGGTTCTCAAGAACCGCCCGATGCCCTTCTACCTGTACCACGTTGCGGGCGAGAACGGCCTGCTGGTGGCCGACAAGATCAATTGCGCCCGGCTCACCCTTCGGGACGAGGAGGGGTCCGTGGTCTGCGCGCGCATCCTCTGGGGGGACCCCACCTGGAACGCCCAGAACTTCTCCGCAATGGAGGTCAAGAACTTCGCCGCCCGGGAGGGGAGGGCGTCGAACTACTTTTTCGCGGGGGATCGGGAGGCGTTCCTCCGGACGCGGTCCGAGGCGATCGGAGCCCATCCGCTTCCCAGGACGTTCGAGGCGTTCGTCTTCGGACCCGAGGGGAGCGTCGTCGAGTACTGCTACCAGGTGCTCCTGCGCCGTCCCGGCGGAACCGTCGCGGCGGCCTGGCGGAACCGCGAAGGCGGCAACTGGAGCGTCACGCTGTAGGGGCCGGGAACGCTATCGGATCCCGCGAAGCGCCGCCAGCAGCGCGTCGATCTCTCCGTCCGTGCCCACGGTGATGCGCAGGCAGCCGGATAGCCGGGGGGTGCCGAAGAAGCGCACCAGGATCCTGCGCTCCTTCAATTCCTGGTAGACCGGCCGCGCCGATTTCCCGTTCTTCCTCCGCGCCAGGACGAAGTTCGATCGCGAGGGATACGGCGCGAACCCGACCGACGGCAGCGCGGCGATCAGCCGCTCCCGGGTCTTCCGGATCCTTTCCGCGTTGCGTTCCATCCAGCCGAGGTCGGACAGCGCCGCCTCCCCGGCGGCGATGCCCAGGCGGCTCATGTTGTAGGAGTCCTTCACCTTGTTCAGCCCCTCGATGATCCGCGGGTGCGCGAACCCCAGCCCGATCCGCATTCCCGCCAGGGAGAACGACTTGGACAGCGTCCGCAGGACGATCACGTTCTCCCGCTCCCGCGCCAGGGACAGGGCGTTGTCCTCCGCGAAGTCCGCGTACGCCTCGTCGACCACCAGCAGGCCGGGGACGCGGTCGGCCAGCCGGGAAAGGTCCTCGAGCGGGACCGCGGTCCCCGACGGGGAATTCGGGTTGGCCACCATCGTGACGCCCGCCCGCGCGCGGAACAGGGCGTTCGGCAGGGAATAATCGTCCGGGTACGGGATGCCCAGGAGCTTCCCCCCCTGGATCCGCACGAGGGTCTCGTAGAGCGTATACGTCGGGACGGGGCAGCAGAGCGCGTCCTTTTCCCCGATGAAGGCGCGCGCGATCATGGCCAGCAGGTCGTCCGACCCGTTTCCCGCGACCACCTGCGAAAGATCGAATCCGTAAGTGAGCGCGGCCCGCCGACGCAGCGGCGTCGCATCCGGGTCGGGATAGAGCCGGAGCGAATCCTTCGCCTCGGCGAGTATGGCGCGCCGCACGCGGGGGGAGGGCGGATAGGGATTCTCGTTCGTGTTGAGCTTGACGAAGCCGCCCTCCTGCGGCTGCTCGCCGGGCTGGTACCCCTGCATGCGCGCGATGTTCGGCCGGAACGCGACGGTCAAGCCCGCCCCCCCTTCCTCCCGAAGAAGCGGCTCCCCAGCCTCCTCCACGCCGGCAGCGACCGTTCGACGGTCTTCGGATCCATGCAGTAGGCGACCCGGAAATATCCCTTCCGGCCGAAGCCGCTCCCGGGGACCACCAGGATGTTTTCCTCGAGCGCCGCCGCGATGAACCGCATCTCGTCCTCGGCGGGCGACCGCGGGAACAGGTAGAAGGCGCCGCCGGGCGGAACCACGGAAAATCCCGACTCCATAAGGGTCGCGACGAGCGATTCCCGGTTTTTCGTATAGACCGACATGTCGGCCTCGATCCCCTGGAATCCGGCCACCGCGCGCTGCATGATGGAAGGCGCGTTGACGAATCCCAGCACGCGGTTGCAGAACACGCAGGCGTCGGCCACCTCCTCGGCGTCCGCCGCGTCCGGGCTGACGGCGAGGTACCCGATCCGCTCTCCCGCCAGGTTGAGGTCCTTGGAGTGGGAATAGACCACGATCGTATTGGACAGCGAGGCGGCGGGGGGGGAAAACTCCGACCCCGGGTAGACGATTTTCCGGTACGGCTCGTCGGAGAGGACGTAGATCGGCCCTCCCGCGCGCTTTTCCCCTCCCGAGAGGATGCCGGAGAGCGCCGTAAGCGCCTCGGACGGGTAGACGGCGCCGGTGGGATTGTTGGGGCTGTTGAGGATCAGCGCCTTCGTCCGGCCGGTGATCGCCGCGCGGATCGCATCGAGGTCGAGCTGGAAATCGCCGGCGGATTCCGCCACGACCGGGACCCCGCCCGCATTGCGGATGTAGAACAGGTACTCCACGAAATAGGGGGCGATGACGATCACCTCGTCCCCGGGGGACAGCAGCGCCCGCAAGGCGACGTTCAGCGCACCGGCGGCCCCTACGGTCATCACGACCAGGCCGGAGGTGAAATCGAGCCCGGTCCCCTTGCGGAGGTCCTCCGCCACGCTCCGGCGGACGTCCGGGAACCCGGCGTTCGGCATGTACTTGTGCAGGTCCGGCGGAGGGCTTGCGGCGAGGTGCGCAATCTCCCTCGCCAAGGGAGCCGGGGGGGCGCCGTACGGGTTCCCGAGGCTGAAGTCGAAAACGTTTTCCGGACCCATCCTCGCCTTCAGAATGGCGCCTTCCTCGAACATCTTCCGGATCCACGATCCTTGCCGGATCGCTTCCATGATCGCAGGGGATGCGGGCATCGCTTCTCCTTTCGGTGCCCTACACGATACGTCATCGAAAGGCCGGAATTCAAGGCGAAAGGCCCGCATAATCCGTTGAATCCCGGAGGCGGTTGGCCTACATTAAAAAGGATTGAGGCATTCCCGCCGTCCATTCCGGTTCGTATGGGAGAAGCCGTGAAACGCATCCATCTTTCTCTGCCGCTGGCCGCGCTGATCCTCTGGGGGACCTTGTACGGGTGCGCGCCGGCGAACGTGCTCACCATCCCCAGGGACCTTGCCCGCGAGGCGGCGCCGCCCGCTGCGGGAACGGGAGAGGGGGCGGCGGTCGCCGTGCTCGACTTTGCCTGGTCGGGGCCTCCGTCCGGCGAGATCGGCCGGGATTTCGACCTCGTCCGGCCGATCGTGTGGAAAGGGAATCCCGGCAAATCGATCGCCGACCTGATCGCCGGCGCCCTGGCGGAAAAGGGGATCGCCGCCGTGCGCGCCGCCGGGGAGGCGGATGCGCCGCCCGATGTCTCCGCCAGGGTGTGGGGCAGCCTCGAGGAATTTCGCGTCAACGTCAAGCGCGTCGGGGTGGTCAAGGTGGAAGAGGAGGCGGTCGCGACGCTGAAAGTCCAGGGGGTCTCCCCGGGCGTTCCGGAAGGGTGGAACACCACCGTTTCCTCCTCCTACATGGACGACTACCCCTACGTCACCCCGTTCGTGGTCTACGACACGATCAATGCCGCGGCCAATGCCGCCGCCGATGAAGCGGTGCGCCGCCTGCTGGCGGCGGGAGTCGTCTCCGCTCCGAAATAAGCGCACGGATGGGGCTTCTCGTCACGGAACGGCTGGAGGACGTCTCCACCGAGGAGTGGGACGACGTTCTCGCGCGCTCCCGGCGCCCTTCCCCCTTCCTCTCCCGCCGATTCCTTATCCCCTGGACGAAGGCGTTCGCCGCCGGGCGCCCCCTGCGCATCGCGCGGTGGGAACGGGAGGGGCGGGCTGAAGGCTTCCTTTTCCTGTACCGGGAAGCGGGGGCCGGCGGGGGGGAGCTTCTCGGCGGGGATCAGGTGTCCGACTCCCTGGACGCGGTGGCGGCGGCGGGCCTGGAAGGAGCGTTCTGGTCGGAATTTTTGGGATCCCCGCGGGAGATGCTGGCGGAAGGCCCGATCCGTCTGCCGAGCCTGGTGGAGGGAGCGCCTTCGCTTTCCGTGCTCCCAGGGATCTGCAGGGAGCGGGGGGTCGCCTTCGTCGTGGAGGAAGCGGACCGTTCCCCCTTCATCCCTCTCCCGGAGAACTTCGAAGCGTATCTCGAACGGCTCGGGAAAAAGGAGCGGCACGAGCTGCGCCGGAAGCTGCGGCGCGCCGAGGAGTCGGAACCCCATCTCGCGTTGCGGGTGACCGGGACGGCGGAGGAGCTCTCGCGGGACTTTCCCTCCTTCCTGGAGCTGCACCGCAGGAGCCATCCCGAGAAACGCCGGTTCATGGACGACCGCATGGCGGCATTCTTCCGCGAGGTGGCCGAAGGGTTCCTGTCCGCCGGCCTTCTGCGGCTGGCGTTCCTGCGAGGCGCGGAAGGGGACCTCGCCTCCGCGTTCCAGATCGAGCACGACGGGGCTCTCCTCCTCTACAATTCCGGCTTCGACCCCGCCGCGGGGGCCCGCATGAGCCCCGGGATGGTCCTGCTGGCGCGCTGCATCGAGGACGCGATCCGGACCGGGATCCGGGAATACGACTTTCTCCGGGGGCGGGAGCGGTACAAGTACGACCTGGGCGGCAGGGACCGGATCGTGTACCGGGCGGTTCTTTCCCTCCCGTGAATCACCTCCTGTTCTGCTACCACACCTGCCCGATGGAGGAGCCCGGCGTCGGTCTGTCGGGCGGGATGAACGTTTTCCTGCGCGGCCTTCTTCCGGGCCTCGCGGCACAGGGCATCCGCACGGACGTGCTCACGCGGGGGAAGGGGGAGGAGCCGGAGGTCTCCCGGCCGTTTCCCGGCGTCCGCATCTTCCACCTCCCGTGCGGCTGGAGGGAACCTTCCACCCGCGAGTCGGCGGTCGATTCCCTCCCGCGGTTCGTGGGAAGCGCAAGGGACCTGCTGGCGAAACGCGCCTCGCTCTATGACGTTGTCTCCGCCCACTACTGGATGTCCGGCATCGCCTGCCTCGAGGCCGGGCTGCGCCTTCCCCCGCCGGTGTTCTCCTATCACACCATCGAGGCGCTGAAGGAAGGCGCCGCGCCGGCTTCCGCACCCGGCCTGTCCGCCGTTCGGAGGGCGGCCGAAGGGCGGCTCTCCCGGGAAGCCTCCCGCGTGGTCTGCTTCTCCGGGAACGACCTGGCCAGGACCGTGGAGATCTTCCCCTCCGCGGCGGGGAAAGGGGCGGTCATCCCGCCCGGGATCGATGACGGTTTCCGTGCCCCTCCCCCGAGGGCGGAGGCAAGGCGCATGCGCGGCATCCCTTCCGGATGCTTCCTGTTCCTGCTCGCCGCCCGAAAGGACCCTGGAAAGAACGTGGACGCCGCGATCGATGCGTTCCGGGCCCTCCGGTCGGAGGAAGGGGCGCGGCTCCGGCTCCTGGTCGCGGGGCAGAAGCCTCCCCCCGGCCGGCTTCCGGACGGCGTCGCCTGCGCCGGCCCGGTTCCCCACGCGGAGATGCCCGGGCTCCTCGCGGCGGCGGACGCGGTGCTCTGTCCCTCTTCCTACGAGTCGTTCGGCCTGGTCCCGCTGGAGGCGATGGCCGCGGGCAGGCCGGTGATCGCGCCGTGGACGGGATTCTGGGGGGATACGATCCGCGCGGAAGGCGGCGGGGCCGGCTATGCCCCCGACGCGCCTTCGGGGCTCGTCGATGCGATGCGGGCCGTCTGCCGGGACGAGGCGCTGCGTGCCCGCCTGGCCGGGGAAGGGGTGAAAATCGCCGCGCGCTTTACGTGGGAAACGTGCACGTCGTCGTGGGCGGCGCTTCTGTCGAGCGCCGCCAGGTCCGGTAGTCCGCGATGAACTCCTCCACCTCCCTGCGTCCCTCGTCGTCGGGCAGCTGGACGGGAGGATGCTTCATGAAGTAGGCGGAAGGGGCGAGCAGCGGCCCGGAAAACCCCATGTCCCTGCCCAGCCGGCACAGGCGGATGACGTCGATCCCCACCCCGGCGCTGTTCGGCGAGTCGGTCACCGACAGGCGCAGCTCCACCTCGATCGGCAGCCCGCCGAACCCTTCCCCCTCGATCCGCAGGAAGCAGAGCTTGTTGTCCTTCTGCCAGGGGACGTAGTCGGACGGCCCGATGTGGACGTCGTCGGGGGCGATGGCGTGGGTGAGGACGGTCGTCACCGCCTCGGTCTTGGAGATCCTCTTCGATTCGAGCCGCTGCCGGTTCAGCATGTTCAGGAAGTCCGTGTTCCCGCCGGTGTTCAGCTGGTACGTGCGGCGCACCCGGATCCCCCGTTCCGAGAACAGGCGGGCCAGGGCGCGGTGCACGATCGTGGCGCCGAGCTGCGACTTGATGTCGTCCCCGATGATCGGGATCCCGCGCTGCCGGAACCGCTCCGACCACGCCGGGTCCGAGGCGATGAAAACGGGGATGCAGTTCACGAGGGAAACGCCGGCGGCGAGACAGGCTTCCGCGTAGAAGCGGGCCGCCTTCTCGGAGCCCACCGGCAGGTAGCTCACCAGGATCTCGGTTCCGGATTCGCGAAGCGTCTTTTCCACGTCGCATGGAGGATCGTCCGCGGGGAGGAACGTCTGGTCCTCCGGGTAGTCGCGCATGTGCGGGGCCACCCCGTCGAGCACGGGTCCCATGCGGACGACCGGGCCGCCGCCCGGCATGCCGGGAACGAACCGCTTCGTGCAGTTGGGCGCGGAGAAGATCGCCTCGCCGACGGGGCGGCCGACCTTCCGGCGGTCGATGTCGAACGCCGCC
>PQAK01000188.1:8689-19089 GCA_003105225.1 Deltaproteobacteria bacterium
GCCGTCCCGTCGATGTTCCGGTAATATTCGATCCCCTGCAGCAGGGCGCTGGCGCAATTGCCCACCCCCGCCACAGCGATGCGTATCTTATCCATTCCCCGTTCTCCCGGATGGTCTCGTAGGCCCGGCGTGCTTGTTGGATTCCCGCGTCGCGGGGCCGGTTTCATCCGCACGCGGCAGCGGTTTCCCGCACTTCCAGCATCGAGGGGACGGATCCGCCACGGCCCTCCGTTCCGCGGAGACGAAATTCTGCGTGCGGCACGAACCGCAATACAGGATCATGGACGCCATTTTACCTTTTCCTACGCAGGTTTGACAAAGCAGATTCACCGACGCTAATATGGTGCGATGCAGATAGAGAAGGGAATCGACAAGATCGTCAAAACGGTCCGGATGATGATCCTGGACCAGCCCGGCATGCTCGGAAAGGTCGCTTCCGCCATCGGCGGATCCGGCGGGAACATCGGCGATATCCGGCTGGTCGGCTACGGACTCGAGTACAACACCCGCGACATCACGATCTTCGTCGACAGCGACGCCCACCTCCAGGAGGTGCTCGAGGAGCTCGGCAAGGTCGAAGGCGTCATCATCTCCGACATCATCGACCCGGTCCTGGAACTCCACAAGGGCGGCAAGATCGGCACCAAGGCGCGCATGGCGATCGACAGCATCTCCATGATCCGGAAGATCTACACGCCCGGCGTGGCCAAGGTCTGCAAGCTCATCCAGCGGAAGCCCGACCTGGCGTACGACTACACCGTCATCGGCAACTCCGTGGCGATCGTGACCAACGGCACGGCCATCCTGGGGCTGGGGGACATCGGCGCCGTGCCGGGCATGCCGGTGATGGAAGGGAAGGCGGCGCTGTTCGACGTGCTCGTGGGGATCAACGGCATCCCGATCCTCATCCAGTCGAAGGACACCGAGGAGATCATCCGGACGGTGGCCTCCATCGCCCCGACGTTCGGCGCGATCAAGCTCGAGGACATCAGGGCGCCGGAGTGCTTCGAGATCGAGGACCGCCTTGACGCGATGCTCGACATCCCGGTGCTGCACGACGACCAGCACGGGACCGCCGTGGTCGTCCTCGCCGCCCTGCTGAACGCCAGCAAGTACGTCGGGATGCAGGTGAAGAACGACACGGTCGGGATGGTGGGTCTGGGCGCCGCCGGGATGGGGATCTCCAAGCTCCTGATGGCCTACGGGGTCCGCAAGATGCTGGGGACCGACATCAATCCCACGGCGAAGGAGATCTTCTCGAAAATCGGGGGGAAACCCGTGAGCCTGACGGACGTCATGGAGACGGCCGACATCGTCATCGCCACCACGGGGGTCCCCGGGCTCATCCGGAAGGAGATGATCCGGAAGGGCCAGGTGATCCTGGCACTGTCCAACCCGAAACCCGAGATCCCCCCCGAGGAGGCGCGGGCCGCCGGGGCCTCGTTCGCGGCGGACGGCCGAGGCGTCAACAACGCTCTCGCCTTTCCCGGAGTGTTCCGGGGGGCGTTGAACGCGCGGGCGCGCAAGATCAACAACCGGATGAAGATCGCCGCGGCGAAGGCCATCAGCACCTTTGCGGACACGGGGGAGCTGGTCCCCTCCATCCTGGACCTGGGGATGCACGCGAAGGTGGCCGAGGCGGTGGAGAGGGCGGCGTTCGAATCGGGCGTCGCTCGCACCCGCGCCGAGGAGATCGAGGGAACTTAAAGCCCCGCGCTTTTCCGCCGCGCCCGCCGGCGCAGAAGCGCCGCGCCCGCGGCCAGCAGGAAAACGACGGCGAGCGCGATCAGCACAACGGTGCCGGCCGGAAATCCCGCCTTCGCGGGGATGAGGACGCGCGAGACGGGAATCGAGATCAGCCGGAGCGCGGGGGCGATGTCCGGGGTGGGGATCTCGTAGGCCAGCGCGACCTCGGCAACCGCCGGCTTCACGTCGCCCAGCGGGAACGCCTGGGTGATTTCCCTCGTTTCCTTCGGCCCGAGCCGGTTGTCCTTCAGGACCTCGCGGGCGGCAGTGAAGAGCAGCTCGGCCTTCTCGACCGGCTTCCGGGCTCCATCCCCGAGCACCCGCTCGAACACCTCCTCCTTCCGGCCCAGGGTGTTCCCCGAGCCGTCGAAAAGAAGCGAGGAGAGCCGGAGCCGGTGGGTCGGCATCCCGGAAGGCGTCTTGTGGCCGACCAGCTCGTTCTTCAACTGGATCCGGAGCGTCGCTTCCCTCCCGGATACCGTGAGGGTCGCCCGCACGGGGATCGCCTTGGCCAGCCGCTCCCGGGAATGCCCGCCCGCCATGGAATGGTCGAGAGGTCCCTTCCCCCTGCCGCTCGGATCGATGAAGCGCGCGTCGAACAGTTGGGGGAGATGGCAGAACTGGCAGTGCACGCCCTCCCCCCGGTAGAAACTCTCGGCCCACTCGCTGTAGGTGGAAAGGACGGCCACGCCGTACGCGTTCCGGAACTCGTGGCAGCCCGCGCAGAACTCCGAGGTGATGTGCAGGCGGGAGAACTTCGTGGTGTGCACGCTTTTCCCGGGCGCACCCCCGCGGGGGCCGAACTTGACGCCGGGCTTCGCACGGTACCGGGGGAAAGCGTCCTTCAAGTCGACGGATTCGACCGAGTGGCAGAAATCGCAGGTCACCCCCTCCTGGGCGAAGACGGCCGCCCGGGGATCGCCGGGGGCCAGCAGGAACCGGATCGGGTTGTGGCACTGCTCGCAGAGCTGCGTCTTCCCCGGCTGGGTCAGGCGGAACCGCTCGAAGGGGAGCTGGAATGCCGGGTTGGTGAAGGCGGCGGCGTGCTCGGAAGCCCGCCACGTGCGGTAGATCTCCGGGTGGCATTGCGCGCAGGTCGTCGCCGACTGGTACGTCGGCGGCTCGCCTGCCAGGGCGGCGCCCGCTTCCTTCGGTATCGATGCGAACAGGCAGAGCGCCGCGAAGAGCAGGACGCATGCCGATGCGGAGGATAAACGGTTCATCCGCGATATTTTATCATGTAAAATCGGGGGGGTTGGGGAAAACCGGGCGGGGGATGGATGGAAGTTACCTGGATTCGCGGCGTGCTGCTCGTGGTGTTCGGCTACCTGCTCGGGTCCGTCCCCTTCGGGATCCTGGTGACCCGCCTGTTCGATCGCAGCGTCAACCTGCGGGGCGTCGGTTCGGGGAACATCGGCGCCACCAACGTGGCGCGCGCCGCCGGGAAGGGGGCGGGGGCCCTCACGCTCGCGCTGGACGCCGGCAAGGGCGTGGTCCCGATGGTGCTGACGTACATGCTCATCGGGGAGGACTACCTCTGGCTCTCGCTCGTGGGCGGCGCCGTCTTCCTCGGGCACGTCTTCCCGGTCTACCTCCGCTTCAAGGGAGGCAAGGGGGTGGCGACGGCGCTCGGCGTCATTCTCTCCCTGTCCTCCGTGACCACCTTCCTCCTGATCGTCCTGTTCGTCCTGGTCGTCTATTTCACGCGCTACGTCTCGCTGGGGTCCCTGTGCGCGGCGGTGGCGCTGCCGATCCTGATGGCGCTGCTGGGGCCTCCTTCGCGATACTGCGTCACCCTGTCCCTGCTGATCGCCTTCCTGGTCATCTATAACCACCGGGAGAACATCCACCGGCTCCTCAACGGGCAGGAGAACCGGCTCGGCAAATAACTTAGGGACGTTCTTAAACTTTTTAATGCTTTCGGCGGGAGTACGTCTCGATGGGGCACCTGATCGTGGACGGTTACAACCTGGGTCGATCCGGGGAACTCCTTCTGGATGACGATCCCGCAAGCGTTGACGGTCGAAGGGAGCTGTGCGCGCTCCTGTCCGCTTATTCGAGGGAGAAGAGGCTTCGGCTCACGATCGTTTTCGACGGTAAGGGGGCCGGGAGCCCGGAACGGACTCGCCAGCCGATCAAGGGAGGAACGGTGGTCTACTCCTCCCGTACCGAAACCGCCGACGACGTGATCCGCGACCTCACACGCAGCGCGCCCGCGGGCACGATCGTTGTAACATCCGACCGCGGCCTCGCGGGGACACTTCCTTCCAGGAATATCCTTGTTGTTTCCTGCGATGAGTTTGCACGACGCCTCTACGCCCGCCGGATGGAAGCTCTCAAGGGCGGCCCGGAAGAGGAACCCCAGGCCGCCCGGAACATCGAGAAGAAGGGAGAGGGCCACCGGCAGAAAAAACAGGATCGGAAGCGGGACCGGTTCCTCCGTAAGCTCTAAGCTCACGGAATCCCTGCATTTCAAACGCCCGAGCTAACGCCCTGGCTCTTACAAACATGAAATATTAAAAAGTTTAAGAACGTCCCTGGGGTTAAGTTATTTGCCGAAGTCGACCTTCGGGACTTCCTTGGCCCTGGTTTCCGCCTCGAAGAACGGTTTCGCCCGGAACCCGGTCATCCCCGCGATGATGCTGTTCGGGAAAACCTTGATGTCGGTATTGAACTCTCCCACGGCGGCGTTGTAGCGCATCCGCTCCACGGAGATCCGGTTTTCCGTGCCGGCGAGCTCGTCCATCAACCGGATGAACGTCTGGTCGGCCTTCAGCTGCGGGTAGTTTTCCACCACCACCAGGAGCCGGGAGAGGGCGCTGGAAACCTCGGCGTTGGCCTGCATCACCTCTTCGGGAGTCCTCGCTCCCGCCAGCTTCGCCCGGGCGGCGGCCACGTACTCGAAAACCTCTTTTTCGTGTGCGGCGTACCCCTTCACCGTCTGGACCAGGTTCGGAATGAGGTCTCCCCGGCGTTGGAGCACGTTCTGTACCTGCCCCCACTTCTCGTTCACCGCCACGTCCTTCCGCACGATGCCGTTGTAGGCGCCCACTCCCTGGAACGCCAGCAGGGCTGCCACGACCACCACCGCGATCAGGATCTTCTTGCTCATCGTCACCCTCCGAACGTGTTGTTTCCGTCTCTTCCCGTCTCGCCGGGACCTACCAGCCTCCGCCTGCGCCGCCCCCGCCGGAAGATCCTCCGCCGAACCCTCCGAAGCCCCCGCCTCCGCCAAATCCCCCGAAACCGCCCCCTCCGAACCCCCCGCCCCCGTATCCGCCGTAATAGCCTCCTCCCCCGCGCCGGCTCCCCCCGATCGATGCCCACCGGAGGATCGACCAGATGAACAGGAGAGGCAACAGCGCCAGGAACAGGAAGTTCAGGAATTTGCGTTCATACGCCCGATGGGGGCGGGCCGTATCTTTCGGCGCCGCGATCTTCCCGCCGGAGAGCACGCTCCCGATGGCGGCGACGCCCATGTAGATCCCCTCCCCGTACCGTCCCTGCCGGAACAGGGGGCGCAGGACCCGGTCGCGGATCTCCCCGACCTTGCCGTCGGGCAGCACGCCTTCCACGCCGTACCCCGTGGCGATCCACAGTTTCCGGTCGGCGGACGCAACCAGGATCAGGACGCCGTTGTCCTTTCCCTTCTTGCCGATCTTCCAGCGGTCGAACACCTGCTGGGCGTACTGCTGGGTTTCCAGGGGCGCGGTGGTCGTAACGGTCAGCACCGACACCTCGGCGCCCGTCTGCCCCTCGATCTCCCTGCACAGCTTCTCCGTCTTCGCCCTCCATTCGCCCAGGATCCCCGCCGTATCCGTGACGTAGCCCGTCGCCGGAGGAATCGCCGGTTCCCCGGCGGCGCGCAGCGCCGGAACCGCGAGGACCATGAGGAGAAGCAGCGCGACGGCTGTCGGAAGCGGTCTGGGCGAGGCCATCTACCGCGTGGTCTCCATCGGGTATTCGTCCACCAGGGAGCAGAGGCGCTCCACCTCCTCCTGGTAGGAGAAGAAAACCGCCTCGGCCCGCGAGTGCGGGATCTTCAGCCCCTGCCTGGCGGCAACCACCTCCCGGATGGCGGGCAGGGAAACGCCGAAATGCTTTTCGATGCCGTCCAGGATCGCGATTCTTTCGTGCGGCGCTTCGCGGTCCGACAGGAGCAGAAGCCCACGCGCCACGGAGACGACCGATCCCACGGTGTCCTGCAGCAGCGCGACAAGCTCCCGGTTCCCGAAGACCTCCATGTACATCCGGCGCAGCGTCAGCAGTTTCCCCTTCAGCTCGAACTCCACCTGGTGGCGCAGGTTTCTCGTGGTGATGTCCAATTCGGGCACGATGTCCTTCCCGAAGATCACGCGGCGCTGCGCGGCCATCCCGAGGAATTCCAGCGGAAAGACGTCGGACGACTCCTTCAGGAATCTCTCGGTGAAGATGGGCGGGGCGGGGATCCCCCGGCGGGCGTACCGGTGCGCGATGTTCCGGTAGGCCGAGAGATCCTCCCTGCGGAGCGCGCGCACGACGACCAGTACCGAAACGTTTTCCTCCCGGCCCGGCGGCTCGTCCGACGCGTGGGCCCCGTAAATGGTGAGGGAGACCAGGTTCTCACCGAAAATCTTCTCCACTTCCGACCGGAACTCTTCCATAAGGACGGCGACCACGAGCTCCTCCTTATGCCCAAAAAAAAGGCAACCGCTGATGATCGATTGGGCAACCATTCTATCATCGAGGCCGGAGGGACGCCATCTTTGCGGAGGGCATGGCTCGAGAATCGCATCGAAAAACCAGTGGTTTCGATCGACGGGGAACGGGAATGCGGCGCGGAGCCCCGGTTGGTACGGCCATTGCTCTGCAATCCCGCCGAGGAGGTGACCCATGAAGAAGATCGAGGCCATCATCAAGCCGTTCAAGCTCGACGAGGTCAAGGAGTCCCTGAACGACATCGGCATCCAGGGGATGACGGTGTCCGAGGTCAAGGGGTTCGGCCGCCAGAAGGGGCACACCGAGCTCTACCGGGGCGCCGAATACGTGGTGGATTTCCTCCCCAAGATCAAGCTGGAGATCATCGTCCCCGACGACCTGGTCGCCCAGGTGGTCGAGACGGTCGAGAAATCCGCCCGCACGGGCCGGATCGGGGACGGGAAGATCTTCGTGACGAACGTTGAGGAAATCGTCCGGATCCGGACAGGCGAGCGCGGACACGACGCCATCTGAAGCGGAATCGATACCCAGGGACCTTATCCAAAGGAGGGAGCAATGAACGCGAAGGAAGTCCTGGAGTTCGCCAAGAGCAAGAACATCGAGATGGTCGACCTGAAGTTCATGGATTTCATCGGCACCTGGCAGCACTTCGCCGTGCCGATCTACGAGCTGAAGGAGGACAGCTTCGAGGAAGGGTTCGGCTTCGACGGATCGTCCATCCGCGGCTGGCAGCCGATCCACGCCTCCGACATGCTGGTCATCCCCGACGCGGACACCGCCGTGATCGACCCGTTCATCACGCGTCCGACGCTGTCGCTCATCTGCAACATCGTCGACCCGATCACCAAGGAGAACTACACCCGCGACCCGCGCAACATCGCCCGGAAGGCCGAGGCGTACCTGAAGTCCACCGGCATCGCCGACCAGGCGTTCTTCGGTCCCGAGGCCGAGTTCTTCATCTTCGACGACATCCGCTTCGCGACCGCCTCCAACTACGGCTACTACTACATCGACTCCGCGGAAGGCATCTGGAACTCGGGCCGCGAGGAGAACCCGAACCTGGGCTACAAGCCGCGCCACAAGGAGGGATACTTCCCGGTTCCGCCCACCGACTCCCTGCACGACCTGCGCGACGAGATGGTCCGGGTGATGGAGTCGATCGGCCTGAAGATCGAGGCGCAGCACCACGAGGTCGCCACGGCGGGCCAGGCCGAGATCGACCTGCAGTTCGACACGCTGGTCAAGGTCGCCGACGCGCTGCAGTGGTACAAGTACATCTGCAAGAACGTCGCCCGGAAGTTCGGGAAGACCGTCACCTTCATGCCGAAGCCGCTTTACGCCGACAACGGCAGCGGGATGCACACCCACCAGTCGCTGTGGAAGGGCGGCAAGCCGCTGTTCGCCGGCGAGGAGTACGGCGGGCTCTCCAAGATGGCGCTCCACTACATCGGCGGCATCCTGAAGCACGCCCCGGCGATCTGCGCCTTCTCCAACCCGACGATGAACTCCTACAAGCGGCTGGTCCCCGGCTTCGAGGCCCCGGTGAACCTGGCGTACTCCAGCCGGAACCGCTCCGCGTCGGTCCGGATCCCGATGTACTCGCCTTCCCCGAAGGCGAAGCGCCTCGAGTTCCGGACGCCCGACCCGTCCTGCAACGGCTACATCGCCTTCGCGGCGATGCTGATGGCGGGCCTGGACGGCGTCCAGAACAAGACCAACCCGGGCGAGCCGCTCGACAAGGACATCTACGCCCTCTCCCCGGAGGAGCTGGCGAACGTCCCGACCACACCGGGCTCCCTCGAGGAGTCGCTCAAGGCCCTGGAGGCCGACCACGACTTCCTGCTCAAGGGGGACGTCTTCACCACGGACGTGATCGAGAAGTGGATCGAGTACAAGATCGACGCGGAGGTCAACCCCATCAAGATGCGGCCGACCCCGCACGAGTTCTTCCTCTACTTCGATTGCTGAGCGACACCCCTCCTCGGCAAACGGCGGCGGGGGCCCCTTCGGGAGCCCCCGCCGATTCCGGCGCCGGCGCATTCCCCTGTCGGGGCGACTTCACCCTTCCTTTCAGAGAGCATTCTTAATATCCTATTCCGATGCATCATCGATTCGTTTCCTTGCCCGCCGCCGTGTTCGCGTTCCTCTCCCTCATCGTCCCGTGCGGGGCGCAGGGGCAGGACAACGCCATGGTTTCGCCGGAGGTTTCCTTCACGGAGGCGGTCCGGATCGCGCTCTCGAACGCCCGGGAGGTGCGCCTTGCGGCGGAGGACGTCCGGATCACTGCGGAGGACCGGAACCGTGCGGCGGCGGGGCGGCTCCCCCGGCTGGACGCCAGCAGCGACTTCACCGCTCTCTCGGAGCAGCCGTCGGTGTTCATCCAGGGAAACACCATCCAGACGGCGGACCAGAACATCTGGCGGGCGAGACTCACCGCCGAACAGACGATCTACGACTTCGGCAGGACGAGTTCGCGGGTGGAGCAGGCCGACGCGCGGACCGACAACGCGGCGCGGCAGGAAGAGGTCGCAAGGGAGCGGCAGGCAATCGAGGTGATCTCCGCCTTCCTTTCCGCCAAAAGGGCCGAAGAGCTGCGGAAGGTCGCCGACGAGTCGCTTGCCACGGCGAGGGACCACCGGCGGGTGGCGGGGGACCAGTACGACCTCGGGGTGGTGGCCAAGAACGACGTTCTCGCCGCCGACGTCCAGGTGGCGAACGCCGAGGCGGGCGTGATCACCTCCGAAAACAATGTGGAGCTCGCCCGTTCCCGGCTTGCGCTGCGGATGGGCTACTCCGGCGACCGGTCCGTGACGCCCGCCCCGGGAGCGTTCCCCGTCCCGGGAGGATCCTCGCCTCCGCTTGCCGATAGCCTGCGCAAGGCCCTGGAAAAACGAAACGAGCTGTTCGCGCAGGGCGCCATCATCCGGGAGGGGGAGGCTGCCGTTTCCACCGCCCGGACCGAGTTCACCCCGACGTTCTTCGGACAAGGCGGCTACCTGTACGAGGACAACGACCTGAACCCGCATAAAAGCGTCTTCTCGATCCTCGTCGGCGGGAAGATGAACCTCTTCTCGGGATTCGCCGACGAGGCGGCGCTGCGCAAGGCGCGGCTGACCGTCGGCCGGCGCAAGGAGGTCCTGGGCAAGCTGCGGGACGAGATCGCGCTGGAGGTCAAATCGGCGCACCTGTTCGTGACCGAGGCGGAAAAGAGGAAAGCGGTGGCGGAGGTGGCGGTGGCCCGCGCGGACGAGAACCTGCGCATCCAGAACGACCGCTACAAGGAGGGGCTTTCGATCTCCACCGAGGTGCTGGACGCCCAGACGCTCCTGACGCGCGCCAAGGTCGACCGGCAGAACGCGGTCTACGACCTGTTCGAGGCCCAATACCGGCTGCTGGCGGCCCGGGGGGAGCTGCTCGATTTCCTCGCTCCGCTGATCGCCGCCGTGCGGTGATGCCTTGCCGTTGCGCCGCCTGAGAATCCTGCTTTCCCCGTTCCTGACCGCCTTCCTGGTTACCGCATGCACCGTCGTCTCGGACGGGACCCTTTCGGTGACGCTCACCTTTCCGCCCGACAACACCGTCACTACCGGCGCTCCCGTGGCCGCGGCGGGTTCCGCGAAGCCGCGTTACCCGAAGAACGTCGACAACCGCATCCTCATTCGGGTTCTCGCCCCACACCTTCCGGCCCCCATCGAGGCATGGTTCGACCGGTCGGCGGGCAGGGGAGAGATCACCGGGATCCCTCCGGGGACCCGGATCACCGTGGAAGTGGACGAGTACGACAACACGGCGCGTACCCTGTTGACGAACGCGCCGCTCCTGGGCAGGGGATGGGCGCAGGGGATCACGCTCTCCCCCGGCGAGTTCCGGGAAGTGCCCATCACGATGTACGACAAGGGGACGATCGTCCGCGTCTGCGGCGCCCCCCCGACTTCCGGCGCGGGCACGTCGGGCGA
>PQAK01000189.1 GCA_003105225.1 Deltaproteobacteria bacterium
AAGGACGAGGTGCGGGAGCTGGGCCGGGAGCTCGGCCTCCCCGAGGACATCCTGGAGCGCCAGCCGTTCCCGGGGCCGGGGCTTGCCGTGCGGATCGTCGGGCCGGTCACCGCGGAGCGGCTGCGCATGCTGCGGGAAGCCGACGCGATCGTGGACGAGGAGGTCCGCGCGGCGGGGCTCTACGCGTCCATCTGGCAGTCGTTCGCCGTCCTCCTGCCGATCAAGACGGTCGGGGTCATGGGGGACTTCCGCACCTACGAGAACGTGGCGGCCGTGCGGGCCGTGCAGAGCCAGGACGGGATGACCGCCGACTGGGTGCGGCTGCCCTACGACCTCCTCCAGAAGATCTCGACGCGGATCATCAACGAGGTCAAGGGCGTGAACCGCGTCGTGTACGACGTCTCCTCGAAGCCGCCGAGCACGATCGAATGGGAATGAACGAGTTCGTCCACCTCCACCTGCACTCCCAGTACAGCCTCCTCGACGGGACGATCAAGATCGACGACCTGGTGCGCAAGGTCGGGGAGCTCCGGATGCCCGCGGTCGCGGTGACCGACCACGGCGGCATGATGGGGACGATCGAATTCTACGAAAAGGCGACCCGGGCGGGGATCCGCCCGATCCTGGGATGCGAGATCTACGTGGCGCCGGGCTCCCGCCTCGACCGCAAGCCGATGCAGGGCGACGAGCGGTCCTATCACATGATCCTGCTGGCGGAGTCCGCGGCAGGCTACCGGAACCTGATCCAGCTGGTCTCCCGGGCGCACGTGGAAGGGTTCTACTACAAGCCCCGGGTGGACAAGGAGATCCTCCGGGAGCATTCGGAGGGGCTGATCGCCACCTCCGCCTGCCTGCAGGGAGAGATCCCGCGCATCCTGGCCCAGGAAGGGCAGAAGGCCGCCGCCGCGTGCGTGGAGACCTACAAGGACATCTTCCGGGATGGGCGGTTCTTCATCGAGATCCAGGACAACGGGCTCCCGGAGCAGAACCAGGCGAACGAGGAGCTGATCCGCCTGGCCAGGACGACGGGGACCCCCCTGGTCGCCACGAACGACTGCCACTACCTCGAGCGCTCGGGCGCCCGCGTCCACGACGTGCTGCTGTGCCTCCAGACGGGAAAGACGATCCACTCCGAGGGGAGGATGCGGTTCGCCAGCGACCAGTTCTACCTGAAGGCCCCGGAAGAGTTCGAGAAAGCGTTCGGGCACATCGTCCCGGAAGCCCTGAAGAACACGCTGGCCATCGCCGAGCGGTGCAGCGTCAAGCTCGAATTGGGAAAGAACAAGATCCCGGCGTTCCGGGTGCCGGAGGGGATGGGGTCGGAAGAGGAGTACCTGCGGAACTTAAGCATCGAGGGGCTTGCGCGCAGGTTCCAGGAAAAGGAACGGCGCGGGGAGAAGGTCTCGGACGGGGACGAGAAGGCCTACCGGAAGCGGCTCGAGTACGAGCTGTCGGTCATCGAACAGAGCGGGTATTCCGGCTACTTCCTGATCGTGTGGGACTTCATCCGGCACGCCAAGGAGGAGGGGATCCCGGTGGGCCCCGGCCGCGGCAGCGCCGCCGGGAGCCTGGTCGCGTACGCCCTCCGGATCACCGAGATCGACCCGATCCCGCACGGCCTCCTGTTCGAACGGTTCCTGAACCCGGAGCGGATCAGCCTTCCCGACGTCGACTGCGATTTCTGCAAGGACCGCCGGGACGAGGTGATCCGGTACATCCGCGAGCGGTACGGCGAGTCGAACGTGACCCAGATCATCACCTTCGGGACGATGAAGGCCCGGGCCGCGGTGCGGGACGTCGGAAGGGTCCTCGAGATGCCGTACGCCGAGGTCGACCGGATCGCGAAGATGATCCCGCCCGACCTGGGGATGACGATCGACCGGGCGATGCAGGTCGAGCCGCGGCTGAAGGAGACGATCCAGGAGAACCCGAAGGCGGCCGAGCTGTTCGAATACGCCAGGGCGATCGAGGGGCTGTCGCGCCACGCCTCCACGCACGCCGCCGGTGTGGTGATCTCCAACAAGCCGATCACCGAGTACGTCCCCCTCTACCGCAACTCCAACGGCGACATCACCACGCAGTTTTCGATGAAGGACATCGAGAAGGTGGGACTGGTCAAGTTCGACGTGCTGGGGCTGCGGACCCTGACCGCGATCCACGACACCCTCGGGCTGCTCCGGCAGCGCGGGGAGGCGCTGGACCTGGAGACGATCCCGCTGGACGACGCCGAGACCTACGAGATGCTCTCCCGCGGGGACACCCCGGGGGTGTTCCAGTGCGAGAGCGGGGGGTTCACGGACCTGCTGGTGAAGCTCAAGCCGGAGAAGTTCGCGCACCTCATCCACGCCGTGGCGCTGTACCGACCCGGCCCCCTGCAGAGCGGCATGGTGGAGGATTTCATCGCCCGCCGGCACGGAAGGAAAAAGACCGAGTACCCCTTCCCGCAGATGGAAACGATCCTGTGCGATACCTACGGGGTCATGGTCTACCAGGAACAGGTCATGCAGATCGCCGTTGCGCTCGCCGGCTTCTCGATGGGGGAGGCCGACGTCCTGCGGAAGGCGATGGGGAAAAAAGACGTCGCCCTGATGGAGAAGCAGAAGACGCGGTTCCTCAAGGGGGCGGTCGCGCACGGCATCCCCGAGAACAAGGCGCAGGCCCTCTTCGAGCAGATCGCCCAGTTCGGGGAGTACGGGTTCAACAAGTCGCACAGCGCCGCCTACGCGATGGTGGCGTACCAGACCGCGTACTTAAAGGCCCATTACCCCGTGGAATATTTCTGCGCCCTGATGACGTCGGAATCGGGCGACACGGCGAAGATCCTCCGGTACATCGGCTACTGCCGGGAGAAGGGGATCCCCATCCTGCCCCCCGACGTGAACGAGTCCCGCTTCGCGTTTTTCCCCGCGGGGAAGGCGATCCGGTTCGGGCTCTCCGCGATCAAGGGGGTGGGGGAGGCCGCGATCCAGGCCATCCAGGAGGCGCGAGGGGAGGAGCCGTTCGAATCCGCCGCGGATTTCCTCTCGCGGGTGGATCTGCACAAGGTGAACAAGCGGGCGCTCGAAAGCCTGATCAAGGCGGGGGCGCTCGATTCCCTCGATCCGGACCGGGGGAGGCTGTTCGAGCGTCTCCCCTCCCTGATGGACGCCGCGCAGGGAGAGGCGCGGCGCAGGGAATCGGGGCAGTTCAACCTGTTCGGGGGCGGTTCCGGTGCGCCGGCCCCGGTCAAGGAGAAGCGGGAGGATGCGGCGGATCCGCTGTGGAGCCGGGCCGAACGCCTGCGGGCGGAGAAGGAGACCCTGGGCTTCTACATCACGGGGCATCCCCTGGACGCCTACGCCGCCGAGATCGGCATGTTCGCCAACGCCACGTCCTCCGGGATCGGGTCGGTGAAGTCCGGCTCCGAGATCAAGATCGCGGGGATCATCTCCGCAATCAAGGAGAAGACGACCAAGCGGGGGGAAAAGATGGCGATCCTGTCGCTCGAGGACCTCGAGGGGATCGCCGAGGTGGTCGTCTTCCCGGAAACGTACAAGGCGATCCGCGACGATCTCGCGACGCAGGCGCCGATCCTGCTGATCGGCCGCGTCGAGACCGACGAGACCTCCACCAAGGTCATCGCGGGGGAGATCTGCCGGATGGAAAACGTGCGCGAGCGCCTGGCGAAATCGGTGCACCTGCAGCTCCGCATGGAGCGGATGACGGCGCGCGACATCGCGGAGCTGCGCGCAACGCTTGCGAAGCACGCCGGCGAGAAGAAGGGATACCTGCACCTGGTGCGCGACGGGGAATACGAGGCCGTCATCGCGCTGCCGGAGGCCTTCGGGATCGCCCCCTCCATGGAGCTGGCTCTCGAGCTCAAGGGCCGTTTCGGCTACGACGTGCTGCGCCTCCATTGATGCCGGTCTCCCGCGACAGGAAAGAGAAAGCCTGGCTGGTGTGGGCCCAGAGGAAGCGCCCCGCCGTCCCCGGAAGCCCTCCTCCCTCGGACCTCATGGAAGAACTGAAAAGCCTGGTCAAGGCGGCGGGAGGCGTGGTCGCGGGCGGACAGGCGCAGGCGGTCGCCTCGGAAAATCCGGCCACCCTGATCGGCAAGGGGACCCTCGAGCGCCTCAAGGAAACGGTCGGCGAGAACGGCGTCGACCTGGTCGTCTTCCAGAACCTCCTCCGGCCGAAGCAGCAGATGCTCCTCGAGCGCGAGCTGGAGGTCAAGGTCCTCGACCGCCGGGAGGTGATCCTCGACATCTTCGCCCAGCGCGCCCGCACGAAGGAGGGGAAGCTGCAGGTGGAGCTCGCCCAGCATTCGTTCCGGCTGGGCCGGCTGATCGGGGGCCGCAAGGAGCTCTCCCGGCTGGGCGGCGGGATCGGGACCCGGGGTCCGGGGGAGAAGAAGCTCGAGGAGGACCGGCGCAGGATCCGGGCGCAGCTTCGACAGATCGAGCGGGAGCTCGCAACCGTGCGGCGCACGAGGACGCTGCACTACCGGAGGCGCAAGGAGGTCGGGTTCCCCGTCGTGGCACTGGTGGGGTACACCAACGCCGGGAAATCGACGCTGTTCAACCGGCTGACCGGGGCGGACGTCTTCGTGGCGGACCAGCTCTTCGCGACGCTGGATCCCACGGCGCGGAAGTTCCGCCTGCCCGGCGGGAAGGAAGCGATCCTGGTGGACACGGTGGGATTCATCCACGACCTGCCGGCCGAGCTGCGGGAGGCGTTCCTGGCCACGCTCGAAGGCATCGGCGAGGCGGATCTCCTGGTGCACATCGTGGACGGCAGCTCGGAGAGGATGGAGGAGAACATCGCGTCGGTCGAAACGATCCTTTCCGACCTTCATTTCGCGGAGAAGCCCGCGCTGCTCGCGGTCAACAAGTCGGACCGGGGGAAGGCGGGCGGACCCGTCCCCGGCGGCGCCTACCGCATTTCCGCCGCGACCGGCGAGGGGATCGGGAAGCTGCTCCAGGCCATCGAGGGAGGCATATGTCTGCATCGTCCGGAAAAGAGCGGTTTGACCAGGCCCGCCTGATCAACATCGCCAACGCCCTCACGGCGATACGGGTCGTCCTGGTCCCGCTGTTCGCGCACCTGCTGATCGCGGGGAGGGTCCGGTGGTCCCTCGCCGTGTTCGTCGTCTGCGGGCTCAGCGACGGGCTGGACGGGCTGCTCGCGCGCCTGCTCAAGCAGCGGACCATCGTGGGCTACTACCTGGATCCGATCGCCGACAAGCTGCTGATGGCCACCAGCTTCATCGTGCTCGCCTACGTCAAGATCCTTCCGGAATGGCTGACCGTCCTGGTGATCAGCCGGGACCTGTTCATCCTGGTGGGCAGCGTCCTGATCCTGCTTCTCCTGGGATCGGAAAACATCCGGGCGACGGCGCTCGGCAAGCTGAACACCGCCGTGCAGATCCTGACCGTCGTCTACTTTCTCACCATCCGGGCATTCCCGTGGCTCGCAAACAGCCTGGGCGGCGGGTGGGAACAGACGGTCTCCGGCGTGGTGGTGGGCGTCTGCGCCCTGGTCACGGCGGCATCCGGCGTGCACTACATGGCCATCGGGTTCAAGCAGCTCTCCGATGCATGAGGGGGTAAGGGCCGAGTCCGTCGCCCCGGGCAGCCCGGCGATGCGGGCGGGAATCGTTTCCGGGGACCGGATCCTTTCCGTTTCCGGGGAGCCGGTCGAAGACCTGCTGGACCTTCATTTCCTCGCCAGCCGGGCGAGGTTCCGCCTGCAATGGGTCGATTCCAGTGGGGAAATCCGGGAAAGGGAGTTCCGGCCCGGGAACGCGGGGCTGGGGATCCATCCCGAGCCGATCCGGGTGCGCAGGTGCCGCAACCGGTGCATCTTCTGCTTCGTCCACCAGCTTCCCAAGGGGCTGCGCCGCACCCTGTACATAAAAGACGAGGACGTGCGCCTCTCCTTCCTCCACGGGCAGTACGTCACCTTTTCCGACGTCACCGAGGAGGAGACCCGGAAAATCCTGCGATATCGCCTCTCGCCGCTCTACGTGTCGATCCACACCACGGACGCGGACCTGCGCCGCAGGATGCTCGGCAATCCCCGGGCCTCCGATATCCAGGAGGTCATGGGGCGGCTGATCCGCGGGGGGATCACCCTGCACGGCCAGATTGTCGTATGCCCCGGCATCAACGACGGCATCGAGCTCGAGCGCACGCTTGCGACGCTTTCGGCCCTGCGCCCCGGGCTTGCCACCGTCGCGGTAGTCCCCGTAGGGCTTACCTCCCATCGGGCGGGGCTGCCTCCGCTGCGGCCGGTAAGCCGCCCGGAGGCCGTACGGACGCTCGAGATGCTGGAAAGGATGCGGCGGGAGCTCGGAACAGGGCCGGAAGGGGAGCCGTTCGCGGTCGCCGCGGATGAGTATTACCTGATCGCGGGGAAAGGGATACCGGGGAGAAGCCGTTACGGTTCGTTTGCCCAGATCGAAAACGGAGTGGGGCTTCTGCGCCGGTTCCTCGACGAAAAAAAAGGCCTTTTCCGAAGGAGGAACTGGAAGCCCGCGCGGGAGGGAGGGGCGGTGGTCACCGGGCGGTCGGCCGAATCGTATATCGAGGATTTTCTTGCTGAATTTTCGAAACGGTCCGGCGCGAGGTTCGAAACGGTGCCGGTGGAAAACCATCTCATGGGGAGCAGCGTGACCGTCACGGGACTGCTTGGAGGAAAAGACATCCTGGAGGCGCTTAAAAACCGGAAAGCAAAGAGAGTGTTCCTGCCTTCGGTCGTTTTACGGGACGCGGGGGACCTGCTCCTGGACAACGTCTCGCCGGGGGAGATCGCCAGGGAGACGGGTGCCGCCCTGACGCTGTTCGAGCCGACCCCCCGGGGTTTTTACGACTCGGTGTATAACCTCGAAACATCCATAATATAATTGACATTTCGGGGATGTATCTGCTATCAATAATGTTTCGACTGCCGGGGGGCGATTAGCTCAGATGGTTAGAGTACCTGCTTGACATGCAGGGGGTCACTGGTTCAATTCCAGTATCGCCCACCATTTTTTCTCCCAGGCATGGCGGAACCCGTTTCGGCGATGGCCGGGGCCTGCCGGTTCGCGGGGAACGTGCGGTCTTCGGGGAAGGATAACGGATGACCTTGATGGAACTGGCCAGAAAGCAGGGGAAGGCCAAGGTGGCGATCGCCGCCCGGGTCGGGGAGGCGATCCTCGATCTTTCCCGGAACGCCCCGGACGACGGCAACGTGCAGTGGATCACCGCCGCGGACCCCGAAGGGATCGAGATCGTCCGGCACAGCACCGCCCACGTGATGGCCGCGGCGGTCAAGGAGCTGTTTCCGAACGCCTTGATCACGATCGGCCCCTCCATCGAAAACGGCTTCTACTACGACTTCGACGTGCCGACTCCGTTCACCCCGGAAGACCTTGCCCGCATCGAGGACCGGATGCGGGAGATCGTCAAATCCGACGCTCCCTTCACGCGCGAGGCGGTATCCAAGGCGGAAGCCGGGAAGCGGTTCCCCGGAGAGCCGTACAAGGAAGAGCTCCTGGCCGACATCCCGGAGGAAACCGTCACCCTGTACCAGGTGGGGGACTTCCTCGACCTGTGCCGGGGGCCGCACGTCCCCAGCAGCGGGAGAGTCGGCGCCTTCAAGCTGATGAACACCGCGGGGGCCTACTGGCGGGGCGACTCGAACAACCGGATGCTCACCCGGATCTACGGGTGCGCTTTCGCCACGAAGAAGGAGCTCGACGCCCACCTTGCCCTGCTGGAGGAGATCCGGAAGCGCGACCACCGCAAGCTCGGCAAGGAGCTCGACCTGTTCAGCGTGAACGACGAGATCGGCCCGGGGCTCATCCTGTGGCACCCCAAGGGGGCGCTCGTCCGCCGGATCATGGAGGACTTCTGGAGGGAGGAGCACGCGCGGGCGGGCTACGACCTCGTCTTTTCCCCCCACATCGCGAAGCTCGACCTGTGGCGGGTCAGCGGGCACCTCGACTTCTACCGGCAGAGCGATGTTCTCCCCGATCGAGATCGAGGGGCAGGAATACCAGCTGAAGCCGATGAACTGCCCGTTCCACATCCAGATCTACAAGTCGAGGATGCGGTCGTACCGCGACCTGCCGATCCGCTACGCGGAGCTGGGCACGGTCTACCGGTACGAGCCGTCGGGCACGCTGCACGGCCTGCTGCGGGTCCGCGGGTTCACGCAGGACGACGCCCACCTGTTTTTGAGCCCCGACCAGCTGGACGAGGAGATCTTCGCGCTGCTCGATTTCACCCTGTTCGTGCTGCGCCGCTTCGGGTTCGAAACGTACGAGATCTACCTCTCCACGCGGCCCGAGAAGTACGCCGGCACCCTGGAGAACTGGGCGAAGGCAGAGGCCGCTCTTAAAAAAGCGCTGGAGCGGAAAGGGCTTCCCTTCGAGGTGGACCCGGGAGAAGGGGTCTTCTACGGCCCGAAGATCGACATCAAGATCAAGGACATGCTCGGCCGCTCCTGGCAGTGCTCCACGATCCAGGTGGACTTCAACAACCCCGAGCGGTTCGACGCGACCTACATCGCCGAGGACGGCTCCCCGAGGCGGGCGATCATGATCCACCGGGCGCTGATGGGCTCCCTGGAGCGGTTCTTCGGCGTGCTCGTGGAGCATTACGCGGGGGCGTTCCCCCTGTGGCTGGCCCCGGTGCAGGTGGACGTCCTCCCCGTCACCGACCGCCAGTCGGACTACGCGCAGGACGTCGTCGCCCGGCTCCGGTCGGCGGGGTGGCGCGCGGAGGGGGATTTCCGGAACGAGAAGCTCGGGTACAAGATCCGCGAATCCCAGATGCAGAAAGTCCCCTACGCCCTCGTGGTCGGGGAGCGGGAAGCCTTGCAGGGGCAGGTCGCCCCAAGGAAAAGAGGAGGGGAGCAGATCCCCCCCGTGTCCCTCGAGGAGTTCATCGGGATCCTCAAGGGCGAACTGGAAACAACCCCAACCTAAAGGAGGAAGCCATCAGCAAGGAATCGAGAATCAACGAGCAGATCAATGTGCCGGAGGTGCGGCTGGTAGGCGTCGACAACGAGCAGCTCGGGGTCGTCGCCACGCACGAAGCGCTGCAGAAGGCCCGGGTCCTCGACCTGGACCTGGTCGAAGTGGCCCCCACCGCGGTGCCGCCGGTGTGCCGGATCATGGACTACGGAAAGTTCAAGTACATGCAGAGCAAGCGCGAGCAGGAGGCCCGGAAGAAGCAGACCGTGATCCAGGTCAAGGAGATCAAGGTCCGGCCCAAGACCGACGAGCACGACCTGAACACCAAGATCAAGCACATCCGGAGGTTCCTGGAGGAAGGCGACAAGGTCAAGGTGACCGTGCGGTTCCGCGGGCGGGAGCTGACCTACGCCTCCCAGAGCGGATTCGAGATCCTGAAGCACGTCATGGAGGCGATCGGCGACCTGTCCAAGGTCGAGTCGCCCGCGAAGATGGAGGGGAAGACGATGATGATGGTCGTCGCCCCCGTGGCGCACAAGAAAAAGCCCGTCGGCCAGCCCTCCCCCAAGCCGGCGGAAAAACAGGAGGGATAGAAATGCCGAAGATGAAGTCGAACCGGGGCGCGGCCAAGCGCTTCAAGGCGACCGGAGGCGGCGGGATCAAGCGGGCGAAGGCGGGGAAGAGCCACATCCTCTCCACCAAGAACCGGAAGCGGAAGCGCGGACTGCGGGCAAAAGCGCTCGTGAATCCCGCGAACGAGAAGTCGATCCGCCGCCTGCTGCCGTATCTCTAAAGAGAAACCCATAACGGAAGAGGGATGATACGATGCCACGCGTAAAACGAGCAGTCCATTCCCACAAGAAGCGCCGCAAGATCTTGAAGGCCGCCAAGGGCTTCCGCGGGGGCCGCGGCAAGCTGCTGCGGTCTGCGAAGGAAGCGGTCGCGCGCGCGCTCCAGTACGCCTACCGCGACCGGCGGAACAAGAAGAGGGAGATCCGCTCCCTCTGGATCGTCCGCGTCAACGCCGCCGCCCGGGAGAACGGGCTCTCCTACAGCCAGTTCATGTTCGGGCTGAAAAAAGCAGGGGTCGAAGTCGACCGGAAGGCGTTGGCGGACCTCGCGGTCAACGACGCGGCCGCGTTCAAGGCGCTGGCGGAGACGGCCAGGGCCTCGCTCGCGTAGGAAGGCGTCCCGTTTTGACGGACGCCGCCGGCCGGGTCCAGGAGCTCTCCGACGCCGGGCTGCGCGCGCTCGAATCCGCGAGGACCGAGAGCGATCTGCTCGAGGTCAAGGGGCGGTACTTCGGGAAGAAGGGGGCGATCTCCGAAATCCTGAAGACCGTCGCCTCCCTTCCGGTGGAGGAGAAGAAGCGGATCGGCGCCGCCGCCAACGAGGCGCGCGCGGCGCTCGAATCCGCCTTCGATGCGAAGCTCTCCCGGATCCGGGAGCAGGAGCGGGTCGCGCGGGAGGGGAAGGAACGGGTCGACGTGACCCTTCCCGGCAGGGCCCCAGCGGCCGGCCGCCGCCACCCCGTTTCCCGGACGATGGGGGAGATCATCGCGACCTTCCAGCGGCTTGGGTTCTCCGTGCGCGGGGGGCCGGAGATCGAAAAGGACTATTACAACTTCGAGGCGCTGAACATCCCGAAAGACCATCCCGCAAGGGACATGCAGGACACCTTCTATATCGACGGCATGGGAGGGGACCTGGTCCTGCGGACGCACACCTCCCCCATCCAGATCCGTACCATGGAAGCGATGCGGCCGCCGGTGCGCGTGATCGCCCCCGGCGCCGTCTACCGCTGCGACTCCGACGTCACCCACAGCCCGATGTTCCACCAGGTGGAAGGGTTCGCGGTCGACCGGAGCGCCACCATGGCGGATCTGAAGGGCCTGCTCACGGAATTCTGCCGGATGATGTTCGGCCCGGAGCTGCCGCTGCGGTTCCGGCCGAGCTACTTCCCGTTCACCGAGCCGTCCGCGGAAGTCGACATCCGGTGCGTCATCTGCCGGGGGGCCGGCTGCCGGGTCTGCAAGACTTCCGGCTGGCTGGAGATCCTGGGGTGCGGGATGATCGACCCGTCCGTCTTCGGGTTCGTCGGGTACGACCCGGAAACGTACACGGGATTCGCCTTCGGCATGGGCGTGGAGCGGATCGCCATGCTGCGGCACGGCATCAGCGACATCCGGCTGCTGTTCGAAAACGACCTGCGCTTCCTGTCCCAGTTCCAGCCATGAAGATCATCTACTCCTGGCTCAAGGAATTCATCGGCACCGGGCTTTCGGCCGCGCAGGCGCAGGACGCCCTGACGATGGCGGGAGTCGAGGTCTCTTCCTGCCGGTTCCTGGGGGAGGGGATGGAAGACGTCGTCGTCGCGAAGATCCTCGCGCAGGGGCGGCACCCCAACGCCGACAAGCTCTCCCTGTGCCGCGTGACCGACGGGTCCGCGGAATACGGCATCGTCTGCGGGGCGAAAAACATGAAGCCGGGCGACGTCGTCGCCCTGGCCCGAACGGGGGCGAAGCTTCCCAACGGGGTCGAGATCCGGAAAGCGAAGATCCGCGGGGAAGTCTCCGAGGGGATGCTCTGCTCCGAGATGGAGCTGGGCTTGTCCGAGGAGTCGGCGGGGATCCTGATCCTTCCCGCTGAAACCCCGTTGGGCAAGCCGCTGGCGGATGCCATCGGGCTGTCGGACTGGCTGCTCGAAGTGGAGATCACGCCGAACCGCGGAGACTGCCTGAGCGTCCTGGGCGTGGCCCGCGAGATCGCCGCGATCACGGGCGAAAAAATCCGCCTCCCGGCGATATCGCTTCGGGAATCCGGGCCCACCATCGCTTCGCTTGCCACCGTGACCGTCACCGATTGGGGACTGTGCCCCAGGTATTCCGCGCGCGCGATCACCGGCGTAAAGATCGCGCCGTCCCCCGACTGGATGCAGCGGCGCCTGTCCCTGTGCGGCATCCGCCCGATCAACAACATCGTCGACATCACGAACTACCTCCTCCTGGAGGTGGGCCAGCCGATGCACGCCTTCGACCTGGACCGCCTGGCCGGCAGGAGCATCGACGTGCGGCGGTCCGGGGTCCCGCGAAAATTCGTCACGCTGGACGGCGCCGAGCGGGACATCCTTCCGGAGATGCTCCTGATCTGGGACGGGGAAGGGCCCGTCGCGGTCGCCGGCGTCATGGGGGGACAGAACACCGAAGTGCTCCCCGACACGGGAAGGGTCCTGTTCGAAAGCGCGCATTTCTCGCCCGCGTCGATCCGGTGGACCTCGCGCCGGCTGGGGCTTTCGAGCGAATCCTCCTACCGGTTCGAGCGGGGGGTCAACCCGGGCATGACGATGTACGCGGCGGACCGCGCGGTGTCCCTGTTGTCGCGGTTCGCCTCCTTCGAGACCGCGCGGGGGACGATCGACGTCGGGGGGGAGCGTGATTTCTCGCGCACGGTCGGTTTCCGGCCCGCGCGGGCGGGCAGGATCATCGGGCGCGACTGCACGGAAACGGAGTGCAAGGCCGTCTTTTCGCGGCTCGACTTCCCCGTGGAGGGAGACGGGCCAGGGCGCCTGAGCGTCACCGTCCCGCCGCATCGGTTCGACATCGAGCGCGAGATCGACCTTGTGGAGGAAGTCGCCCGCCTCACCGGGTACGACAAGATCCCCGTGACCTATCCGGAATCCGGCGCTCCGGAATTTTCGCCCGATGACCGGTTTGCGAAGGTCCTGGAGGACGCTTCCGAATTCCTCCGCGGGCAGGGATTCACCCAGGCGATCAACTTCGCCTTCGTCTCGGAGAAGGAATGGGAACGCCACAAGGCGCTATTGGGCTTCGACGCCTCGGACGCCATCCGGCTGTCGAACCCCATCTCGGACGACACGACGATGATGCGCCCCTCGCTGTTGATGGGGATGCTCCACAACGTCGCCTCGAATGTACGCCGCTTCATCGAGGACGTGCGCCTGTTCGAGGTGGGCAAGGCGTTCGGAAAATCGCTCGCGGACGGACACTACGAGGAGCCGCGCCTTGCGTTCGTCCTGTACGGCAACCGGCTGCCGGGAGACTGGGGCGGAGGACAGGCCGCGGTCGATTTCTACGACGCAAAGGGAGTTGCGGAAAGCCTCCACGGGTTTTTGGGCGCAATACCGGTGCATTTCGTCCCCGCGTCTTCCAGGCCGTACCTGGAGTCCGGAAAATCCGCGGATATCTTGAAGGACGGGCAGACCATCGGTTGGGTCGGCGCGGTCCGGAGGGAACTCGTCTCCGCGCTGGACATTCCCGGCGCCGTTTTCTACGGGGAGATCCGGATCGGCGCCGCCGCGGCCGTGACGCCGCCGCCCGCGCAATACCGGCCGGTCCCGAAATTTCCCCCCGTTTCCCGGGACGTTGCCTGCATCCTGCCGGCGCACGTGCCCGTCGGAGACGTGCTGGCCATGGTGTCCGAGCTGTCGCCGGAGATCGAATCGGCATCGGTATTCGACATCTATATGGGGGAAAAGATCGGGGAAGGGAACAAAAGCGTGGCGTTCCGTGTGAAAATTCAGCCCTCGGACAGAACCTTGACGGACGCCGAAGTCCATAGTATACATACCAAGATAGTAAAATTATTGGAGAATCGCTTCGGCGGGAAAATTCGAACGTCCTAAGACGCGCCGGGAGGGAGGTCGGGATGACGAAGGCGGAGCTGGTCGAGATCGTATACGAGAAGGTCGGCGGGCTGTCGAAGAAGGAGTCTCAGGACATCGTTGAAGCGATTTTCGACACCATGAAGGCCAACCTGAAAAACGGGGAAAAGATAAAGATCTCCGGATTCGGCAACTTTATCCTGCGGGACAAGCGGCCGCGCAAGGGCCGCAATCCCCAGACCGGCGACGACATCCAGATCACGGCAAGGCGGGTCCTCACGTTCCGCCCCAGCCAGATCTTGAAGGCGTACATCAACGACAAGAAAGCCGAATAGGACCTCCAGGGGCAGGCGTGACGAGGCCCGGCATACCGGACAAGTTCTATTTCAAAATCGGTGAGGTCAGCGAGATCCTCGGCGTCCCGCCTTACGTCGTGCGTTTCTGGGAAACGGAATTCCGCCTCACTCCCGCCAAGAACCGGTCCCGGCACCGGGTCTACAACCGGCAGGAACTGGACACTCTTATCGAGATCAAGAGCCTTCTCTACGAGGAGCGGTTCACGATCGAGGGAGCCCAGAAAAAGTTAAAGGATCGCGTGAAGGATAAGAGCAAACAGCTCAATTTGACGTTGGAAGAAAGAAGCCATATGACCCTCCTCAAGCGGGTGAAGAAAGACCTGACCAAGATCCGGGAGATCCTGGAACATTAATCCCTCCGAACCTCTCAAGCCGTCGGCCCCCGGGGGCGCCATCGGGGAAAATCACCGACCTTGGGGGTATTACGTCATCCTTTCCGACGAACCGGATCACAAGGTGAAGCGGATCGTCGTCATGCCGGGCAAGCGGTTGAGCCTCCAGCGTCACCGCCGCCGATCGGAGCACTGGCACTTCGTTTCCGGGCAGGGCCTGGTGACCCGGGGACAGGAGCAGATTCCGGTGCGCGGAGGAGACTCGCTGGACATCCCCCTGGGGGCGCTCCACCGGGTGCAGAATCACGGCGAGGCTCCGCTGGTCTTCATCGAAGTCCAGAGGGGCGACTATTTCGGGGAGGATGACATCGAGCGGATCGAGGACGATTTCGGCCGGGCCTGATGGTAGGATGAAAAGGGAGATTTGGCGTGACAACGCCGTGAACCACGATGTAAGATGCTTTTTTCCGAAGGTCGGGGCGTAGCGCAGCCTGGTAGCGCACTTGCATGGGGTGCAAGGGGTCGCTGGTTCAAATCCAGTCGCCCCGACCATGAATGTCACGGGGTTGCAGGTGATCACCTGCAACCTCTTTTTTTTTTTTAAGGCCCGATCGGGAATCGACAGCCTCCCATGACGGCAACAAGGTGTTTCGATATACTTGTCGTATAGGGCACAGACCGTAACACTCCTTCCGAAGGAGGCTTCTCCCGTGAAAAGGCTCTCTTTCATTCTCTTCTTCGGAATTCTGATCGGATGCGGCGGGAGCGGCGGGGGAGGCGGTGGAATGCAGTACGCCACGGACTTCAGCCTTACCGAGAATCCCATTTCCGAAGGCGGAAACTGGATCAATGGAGGGGATGCGGGTCTGGATTGGCACAATGTACAGACCAGCGGCGGGATTGCTTTCGGCAACGCCGCGCCGGTTAAATATTCCGACCCGACGGCGATTTTGGCCGGGGCTTGGGGTGCCGACCAGTTCATAGAGGGGGTGGCTTTTTCGGCGGGACCCAATCCCTCCCAGTTCGAAGAAGCGGAGCTTCGGCTCCGCACCACCATATCGGCGCACAGCATCACCGGGTATGAGATCAACAACCGGTGCTTGAGAGGCCATGCCGAATCCTACCTACAGATCGCCAAATGGTCGGGCCCCCTGGCAACGGTTATAGAAGATTTCACCATGCTGTTCGCGCAGACGGGCGCCGAATGGGGAGTGCAGGACGGGGATGTGGTGAGAGCGGAAATCATCGGCGACACGATAAGGGTGTGGGTAAACGGAGTGTTGAAGGCAACCGTGGTGGATCCATCCCCCTTCCCCTCCGGAAGTCCCGGCATAGGGATGAACTACGGGGCGGGACAGACTCTTTCGAACTTCGGGTGGAAGTCGATCAAGGCAGGTTCCGACTGACGAGAGGGGCGCAATCATCCATCCCGTTTTTTACGTCCCTCCTGTTGAAATGTGCTATCATCATTTTTCAGTAAAATCATATTGTTTCGGATTATCAATGCATTACGGATTCCCTTGAAACGCAAATCGCAAAACATCCTGGTCTGCAACGACGACGGCGTCCGTTCCGAGGGGTTGCTCGCGCTCGCGGAGGCGCTGCGGGAGCTGGGCACGGTGTATGTCGTTGCGCCCGACCGGGAGCGGAGCGCGGCCAGCCACGCCCTGACGCTGAGCCATCCGCTCCGGATCGAGAAGCTGGCCCAGCGGACCTATGCCGTGGACGGGACCCCCACCGACTGCGTGAACCTGGCCGTCAACGGCATCCTCAGGAACAAGAAGATCGACCTGCTCGCCTCCGGCATCAACAAGGGGGCGAACCTGGGGGACGACATCACCTACTCCGGAACCGTCTCGGCGGCGATGGAAGGGACGCTGCTCGGCATCCCGTCGATCGCCGTATCGCTCGCCTCGCGCAACCATTTCCGGTTCGATACCGCCGCCGCCTTCGCGCTGCGCGCCGCCCGGAAAGTGCTCAAGGACGGCCTTCCCAAGGATACCCTCCTGAACATCAACCTTCCCAACATCGCTCCGGAGGATGTCCAAGGGGTGCGGATCACGCGCCAGGGGAAGCGCATCTACGGGGACGCCATCGTGCAGAAACGGGACCCCCGGGGAAGGAAGTATTTCTGGATCGGGGGGGACAACACCAGCCGCGAGGAGATTCCCGGGTCCGACTTGGAGGCGGTGGAGCAGAACTGCATATCGGTCACTCCCGTCCACCTCGATTTGACCCATTACGCCTCCATGCGGAAGCTCCGACGCTGGAAATGGTAAAGGAGTCCCACGAGCTCCTGCGCCGCCGCATGGTGGCGAACCAGATCCGGTCGCGGGGGATCCGCGACGAGCGGCTCCTTGCGGCGATGGCCGATATCCCGAGGCACCGGTTCCTCCCCCCCCATCTCGCCGACCGGGCGTACGACGACGGCCCGCTCCCCATCGGGGAGGGGCAGACCATCTCCCAGCCGTTCATCGTCGCGCAGATGACCGAAGCCTTGAAACTGACCGGCGAGGAAAAGGTCCTGGAGATCGGGACCGGGTCGGGCTACCAGACGGCCATCCTGTGCCGCCTGGCGCGCGAAGTGGTCACCGTCGAGAGGGTTTTCAGCCTCTGCGTCAGGGCCAAGGAGCTGCTGGGCGAGCTGGGCGTGGAGAACGTTCGCTTTCGCGTCGGGGACGGGACGATGGGAGTGCCGGAAGCGGCCCCCTTCGACCGGATCATCGTGACCGCCGCCGCTCCCGAAGTTCCTCCGCCGCTGTTCGAGCAGCTTGCGGAAGGCGGCATCATGGTGATCCCCCTGGGCGGGAGATGGGAGCAGGAGATGGTCCGCGTGCGCAAGGAGGGAGGGATGGCGAAGAAGGATTTTCTCGGCGGATGCCGGTTCGTCCCCCTGATCGGGCAATGCGGATTCACCGACTGATCGGGCCCGCGGCGGTTCTCTGCGCAGCCGCGGCCATCCTTGCCGGATGCGCGGGGGGACGCGCCTTCGCCCCCGGCAAGGGGCCGGGAGAGGCCGTCTACCGGGATTTCCGGTGGCCGGTGGAGGGGACAATGGCGTCGGGCTTCGGTGGAAGGGGCGGCCGGCAGCACGCGGGGATCGATATCCTGGCGCCGGAAGGGACGCCGGTCCGCGCCGCGGAAACGGGCATCGTGGTGTACGCGGGAAATCGATTGCGGGGATACGGGAACGCGGCGGTGCTGGACCACGGCGGAGGGGCGACAACCCTCTACGGACATTTACGGGAAATTCACGTAAAATCGGGAGATGTCGTCGCGGCGGGATCCGTGATCGGCGAGGTCGGCAGGACCGGAAACGCCACGACGTCCCATCTTCATTTCGAGCTGCGGATGGACGGCAAGTCCGTGGACCCGGCAAAATACCTGGAAAGGGCGGACTAAGGACCGATGAGGGCGCTGAAAAACCGGATCCGGAACATCCCGGACTTTCCCCGGAAGGGGATCCAGTTCAAGGACATCACGACCCTGCTGTCGGATCCCGCATCCTTCCAGAGGGCGATCGACCTGATGGCGCACCGGCATTTCGCCAACGGGATCGACGCGGTCATCGGCGTGGAGGCCAGGGGATTCATCATGGGCGCCGCGATGGCCTACAAGCTGGGCACGGGGGTCATCCTGGTGCGCAAGCCCGGGAAGCTCCCCTACAAGACGGTCGCCGCGACGTACTCCCTGGAATACGGCAAGGACCGGCTGGAGATCCACGAAGACGCCATCCGCAAGGGGATGCGGGTGATCGTGGCCGACGACGTCCTGGCGACCGGGGGAACAATGGAGGCCGTCGTGGGACTGCTGACGCGGCTCGGGGCGGAAGTCGTCGAGTGCTGTTTCCTCGCCGAGCTCACCGCCCTCAAGGGGCGGGACAAGCTGAAAGGCCAGAAAATATTTTCACTGCTGAAATATACGGATTAGGATAGGGAAGGAAAGCGTCGGATCAGGGCCCCCGTAGCTCAGGCGGATAGAGCAGCGGTTTCCTAAACCGTTTGCCGGGTGTTCGAGTCACCCCGGGGGCGCCATGATTTTCAATACCCATAAATGGCTTATGGCTTTGCCTGGAACAAAAACAGGAAAAATATGAATATTTTTCTTCACGGATCCTGCGGATTAGGAATAAAACAATTACAATCAGCTACTTATCCGTTAATTCGGCATGGCCCGAAGCTTGCTTAAATGATTTTTCATGTACTTCTACTCCGTATATCGATACAGAAGCCGCTCCGAAAGGACGTTTGCGCGGGTCGGTTCCATCCTCGGATATAAAGGATATACCAGGGGGGGCGCTTATTCTTCCCTGCTGCGGGAAGCGAAAAGACTGTTCGCCGCAGGGGAGGAAGACATCATACTGCTCGGACCGTCTCCGATCGCGACCCTCGCCCGAACCTTTTCCTCTCAAGCAATCGACGATCCATCGACGTTTTCGAGCGGGGGGGAATGGACCGACAAGGAGGAAACCGGTTTCGATTGTTCCTGATGCCCTTTCTGGGGGGGGTGCCATGAACAGGATCGTCGTCTATCGCGTGGACGAAGTCACAAAAAAGGAGGTTCCCGTCGGCACGGTAGAGGAGCGGCGAAAGTTCGAACGCGGGGCCAACCTGGTCGGCCTGATACGGGTTGCGAGAAAAACGTTTCCCGTGTTCCCGCGGAAGTCGCTATACATCAATTTGAGCGGCGGGCGTATCGCATTCTGACCGGGAACGCTATCGTCGCCATCTTCATCCACTGTCCGATATAATACCTACGGACAAGACGGGCCAGCCTGGAGCAGTCGGATGAGGATGCCATGGGTCTTCCCACCGGAAAGCTGCCTGCCGATCTCCTCGAACGACTGATCCGCACGTACACCTCTTCGATCCACGGAGTCGCCGTCGGCGCCTCGATCGGGGAGGATGCCGCAGCGATCGACCTCGGGGAAAAATATCTCCTCGCCAAGACGGATCCGATCACCTTCGTCGCGGAGGATATCGGAACCTATACGATCTTCGTCAATTCGAACGACATCGCCACGATGGGCGGCACGCCCCGGTGGTTTCTCGCCACCGTCCTCCTTCCCGAAAAAGGAACGACCCCGGAATCGGTCGAGAGCATCTTCGCCCAACTCTCCTCGGCCTGCGCGAAAATCGACACGGCATTCTGCGGCGGGCATACGGAAATCACCGCGGGAATCGACCGGCCGATCGTGATCGGAACGATGCTCGGCGAGGTGGAGAAGAACCGGATGATCGCCACCTCGGGAGCACGACCGGGGGACGACATCCTATTAACCAAGGAGATCGCGATCGAGGGCACGTCGATCCTGGCAAGGGAGAAAAGCGGGGAGATTGCGGAGAGATTCGGAGCGGACTTCCTGGATCGCTGCAGGATCCTCGCGACGGTTCCGGGGATCAGCGTCCTGGAGGAGGCGCGCATCGCCGTGCGGAACGGGAGAATCCATTCCATGCACGATCCGACGGAAGGCGGATTGGCGAACGCGCTTCACGAGGTCGCGACCGCGGCGGATGTCGGGCTTGTCGTGGAAAAGGACCGGATCCGGGTGCTGGAAGAATGCGAGGTTTTGTGCGGGCACTTCGGGCTTGACCCTCTCGGCTTCATCGCATCCGGCAGCCTCCTCATCATGGTCGATCCCGCCGACAGCATGGAGGTGATCCATTCCATAAGGAATGCCGGCATATACATTGAAAATATCGGAAAGATAATGCCGAAAGAACAGGGCGTCAAGATCAGGAGCCGGGGAGAGATCGAGGACCTTCCGCGATTCGCAAGGGACGAGATCGCAAAGATCCTTCCGGGAGAAGGGAATGCAGGAACCGGACGTACATGACGGGCGCGCATCCGGCGAGACGGTCTTTCGCGCCCGGGGACTGACCAAGATCTATGACATGGGGGAGGTCCAGGTGCACGCCCTGCGCGGCGCGGACCTGGACCTTTTCGCCGGGGAGCTGATCGTGCTCCTGGGACCCTCCGGCAGCGGAAAATCGACGCTCTTGAACATCCTCGGGGGGCTCGACGTCCCCACCGGCGGCACGGTCCACTATCGGGACATGGAGCTCACCAAGGCGACGGAGAAAGAGCTCACGGCCTATCGAAGACAGCACGTGGGGTTCGTCTTCCAGTTCTACAACCTGATCCCGAGCCTGACGGCGGAGGAGAACGTCGCGGTGGTCACCGATATCGCGAAAGCGCCCATGCCTCCAGGGGACGCGCTCGCGCTCGTGAGCCTCTCGGACAGGAAGGACCACTTCCCGGCGCAGCTTTCGGGAGGGGAGCAGCAGCGGGTCGCCATCGCCCGGGCGATCGCCAAGAACCCGGCGGTCCTGTTGTGCGACGAGCCGACGGGCGCTCTCGACTTCGCCACGGGGATCGTCGTGCTCGAAGCGCTGGAGCGGGTCAACCGGGAGCTGGGAACCGCCACCGTCGTGATCACCCACAATGCGGACATCGCCGGGATGGCGGACCGGGTCGTCCACCTGCGCTCCGGCCGCATCGCGGAGGTCGAACGGAACGAGCGGAGGAAATCCCCCCGGGAACTCCGCTGGTGAGCCGATGAGACCGCTTGACCGGAAGCTGCTGCGCGACCTGGCAGGCCTCAAAGGGCAGGCGATCGCGATCGCCATGGTCATCGTGAGCGGCGTGGCGACGTTCATCATGTCCGTGAGCACGCTGGACTCGCTGCACCGGACGCAGGAGACCTATTACCGGGACTACCGGTTCGCCGACGTCTTCGTCTCGCTGAAGCGCGCCCCGGAGTCGCTCGCCTCCCGGATCCGGGAGATCCCGGGGGTGAACGCGGTGGAAACGCGCGTCGTTGCGCCGGCGAGCCTGGAGCTCCCGGATTTCCCCGATCCCGTGCGGGCGCAGCTGGTCTCGGTCCCGGAGGACGAGAGCCGCGCGCTGAACCGCGTGTTCCTGCGCAAGGGGCGCATGGCCGACCCGCGGCGCGACGACGAGGTGGTGGTAAGCGAACCGTTCGCGGAAGCCCATCGCTTCGAACCGGGGGATTCCATCGCGGCGGTGATCAACGGGAAGCGAAGGCGCCTCACGATCGTCGGGATCGGCCTTTCCCCCGAACACATTTACCAGATCGGCCCGGGCGCCCTGTTTCCGGATTACAAGCGGTACGGGGTCCTGTGGATGGCGCGGGCCCCGCTTTCCTCCGCCTTCAACATGGAGGGGGCGTTCAACGATGTCGCCCTGACCCTGTCCTCCGACGCCTCCGTTCCGGACACGTTAGGGCGGCTGGACGCGCTCCTGGTGAAGTACGGCGGGCTGGGCGCATACGGCAGGAAGGACCAGGTGTCCCACCGGTACCTGACCGAGGAGTTCCGGCAGCTGGGGACGCTCGCGTCGATCTTCCCCGCCATCTTCCTGGGCGTGGCGGCGTTCCTGCTGAACGTGGTGGTCGGACGGCTGGTCGGCCTGCAGCGCGAGCAGATCGCGATCCTGAAGGCGTTCGGCTACTCGAACCGCGACGTGGGAACGCACTACGCGAAGCTCGTCGTGCTGATCGCCCTCGCGGGGGCGGCGGGGGGGCTTGCCGCCGGTGTCTGGCTCGGGAAGGCGCTTTCCGGGGTCTACATGGATTTCTACCGGTTCCCCTACCTGACATACGTGCTCA
>PQAK01000190.1:0-4896 GCA_003105225.1 Deltaproteobacteria bacterium
GGAGAGAGCGGCACGGGGAAGGAAGCCATTGCCCGCCGCATCCATGTCCATTCCCCCCGGGTGGAGAAACCTTTCGTGGCCGTGAACTGTGCCGCCATTCCGGGAGAACTTCTGGAGTCCGAGCTCTTCGGGCACGCGCGCGGCGCTTTCACGGGCGCGGTACGCGAACGTTCCGGCCGCTTCCGGCAGGCCGAAGGGGGGACCCTCCTTCTCGACGAGGTCGGAGAAATCCCGTTGTCCCTGCAGGCGAAGCTCCTTCGCGTCCTGCAGGAAAAAGTGGTGGACGCGGTGGGAAGCGACGTGCCGGCCCCTGTGGATGTCCGCGTGGTGGCCGCGACGAACAAGGATCTCCCGGAACGCATCCGCAAAGGGACGTTCCGCGAGGACCTGTATTACAGGCTCAACGTGGTGGAAGTCCGCGTCCCTCCTCTGCGCGAGCGCCGGGACGACATCCCTCCCCTGGTGGAGCATTTCGTGAGGGAGCTGGCGGAGGGGAGGGATTTGATCGTCCCTTCCCGGGTGATGGAAGAGCTCACGTCCCGGCCCTGGCCGGGAAACGTACGGGAATTGAGGAACGCCTGCGAGCGCATGGTGATCCTGTGCCGTGGGATTGAAGTTTCCCTGGAAGATCTTCCCGGGGTTTCGGGTCCGCCGGTTCCCGAAAAGGTTTCGGCGGGGAGCAATGTCGACGACTGGCCGCCTTTACCCCCGGAGGGGCTTTCCCTGGTGGACCTGGAGAAAAAGGTGATCGAACGCGCCCTGAAGAGGAAGAAGGGGAACATCAGCCAGGCGGCAGCCTTTCTGCGCATCCCGAGGCACTTCCTTGTCTACCGGCTCGAGAAATACGGGATCAGGCGGGAGGCGGCACAAGGAACGACGCACTCCGACGAATAATCTTCATCGGGCTGAAGAATATTCTTCAAATTCGTTTCCATTGAAACTTTCATGGATATTCCTGCCACCGATAACTGGTCGTTTCCAAAGGGCGATTATTTATCCGAGGCGAATGGCACATGCGGTGCAAGGATCCCTGCGACACTTTGACCCACAAGAGGGTATGAGGAGGATACGGATGGGAAAGGCCGGCATGTCGGAAAGAAGGATTCAATGGATCATTGCGATGGGGATCCTTCTCGTCGCCGGTTTCGCATCGCTTGCACAGGCAGGGCTGTTTGACCGGTTCTTTGAGAAAACCCACGCCGAGACAGCAAAGGCAGCCGGGGTCGTGGAGACCGCGGACCAGGTGAAGATTCCGTTGAAGAGCCTCGATTCCCGCAAGGCGCTCTTCCTCGTGAACACGGTGCAGGGGCGCCAGCTTTATTACTTCGCCCTGAAGAGTGCCGACGGTTCTTATCGCTCCGCCCTCGATGCGTGCGACGTCTGCTTTCGAACGAACCAGGGGTATCGGCAGGAGGGCGACCTCATGGTGTGCAACAAGTGCGGGCAGACGTTCCCTTCCGTGAAGATCGGCGAAATCAAGGGGGGATGCAATCCCCATCCGCTTCAGCGCAAGGTCGAAGGGCAGTACCTGGTGATCAAGAAAAGCGACATCGCGGCCGGGAAAGATTATTTTCCCGGGAAGCGGTCGTAGGGAAGATCTTAGGGGCCTTCGCATGAATATCCGGAAGCTGGCATGGAAAAACCTTCTCCGCCGCAAGACGCGGGCGGTGTTCACGGGGCTGGGGATCTTCCTGGGGATCGGGACCTTCGTGGCCCTCGCTTCCCTCACCGCGCAGATGGAAGGGGCGGTGCGGGACAAGCTCGACAAGTTCGGCGCGAACATCCTGGTCACCCCTCGGGCCGAGCAGCTCTCGCTCGGTTTCGGCGACATCTCCCTGGGCGGCGCGCAGGTGGCCCACGCGAAACTGACGATGGAGGACCGGAAGGCGATCGAATCCATCGCTCTCAAGGACCGGCTCCGGATCGTCGCTCCCTACCTGCTCGCCGCTGCCGACGCCTCGGGAAAGGATTTCGTCTGGATGGGCGTCTCCGCGGCGGACATCGGGCAGGCAAGGCCGTGGTGGAAGATCTCCGGATCCACGATCCGGGAGAGGGAAGAGGTCATCCTGGGTTCCGAGGCGGCCGCTGCCCTCGATAAAGGGCCGGGCGGGACGGTGACCTCCGGAAACAGGAAGTTCCGCGTGGCGGGGGTGCTGGCCCCCACCGGAGAGAAGGAAGACGCGATGGTGATCGCCGACATTCGGGATGTCCAGGCGCTGGGCAAGAACCCGAAGGGCGTCACCTTCTTCGAGGTGGCGGCGCTGTGCAAGGACTGCCCCGTGGAAGACATCGTGGCTCAGATCGGCGGCGCCCTGCCCGGCGCCAAAGTATCCGCCATCCGCCAGGTGGTGGAGAGCCGGAAGGCGGCGGTGGACCAGTTCCGCAAGCTGGGGTTGGGCGTCTCGGCCATCGTACTCGCGATCGCGGGGTTGATGGTGTTCGTGACGGTGATGGGAAGCGTCCAGGAGCGGACGCGCGAGATCGGCGTGTTGCGGGCGGTCGGGTTCCGGAGAAGGGCGATCCTTTCCCTGCTGTTCTGGGAATCCGGGTGGGTTTCCCTCGTTTCCTCGGTTTCGGGCGCGGCCGTCGGGCTGATTGCAGCGATGCTTGCCTCCCCCCTCTTCGGAATCGAGAGGGGGGGGATCGCCCCGTCTCCCGCGTTGATCGGCGTCGCAATCGGAATGACGCTCGGGCTGCTCGGTGCCATCCCTCCGGCGCGCAAGGCCGCGGCCTTGTCCCCGACCGAAGCGATCCGCAGCCTGTAAAGTTTCATAAGGAGAGACCATGGATCCGTTCATCCATCTCGAAAACGTTTCGATGATATACGGGAACAACGGGACCAGCGCGGCGGCGCTGGACGGCGTTTCCCTTTCGATCGACGCGGGGGAGTACGTGGTGATCACCGGCGAGTCCGGAGCCGGGAAGAGCACCCTGCTCACGATCCTGGGAGGCCTCCAGGTTCCGTCGTCCGGCGCCGTCTCCATGAGGGGTGTGGACCTGTCGATGCTCTCCGCCGACGGGCTGGCGGATTTCCGGCGGGAGACGATCGGGTTCATCTTTCAGGCGTACCACCTGCTGCCGTATCTCAGCGCACGGGAAAACGTGATGGTGCCGATGTCCCCCCTGCGGATGAGCGGTCGGGCAAAGGCGGATCGGGCGGATGCGCTGCTCTCTTCGGTGGGACTTCCGGGGAAGGAGGACCGGCTTCCTTCCGAGTTGTCCGGGGGCGAGTGTCAACGGGTCGCCATTGCCCGGGCGCTGGTGCACGATCCGCCGGTATTGCTCGCGGACGAGCCGACGGGGAACCTCGACTCGACCACCGGGGAACAGATCCTGGATCTGTTTTCCGGTCTGCACAAGAGCGGGAAGACGGTACTCATGGTCACTCACAACCGGGCGAACCTCTTCCGCGCCTCCAGGGCGATCCGCCTTCGGGACGGACGGGTTGCGGAAGACGATCCGTTCCTGGCGCCGTACCAGGCGCTCTAGAAGCTGCGGCGGGATCGTCCGGACGGGCGGACGCAGAGAAAGGAGATGGGAATGGAACAAGAACAGAGAATGGCGATACCGGGAGACGCGGAGCTTCCCGGCGCGGAGGCGGCCCATGGAACCGATGGGAAGGCGCTTAGGGACCGCTGCGGTCCCACCTGGCGCGGCTTCGCGCTCTCGATCCTCGTGGCGGTCGTCCTGTCGGTGATGGCCACGCTGCTGTTGGGCGGATCCTGGTCCTCCTACACCCTGCGTCCTGCCGCGGCGGGCGCTTCCAGCGGTTGCGGGGAAGGGAAAAGCTGCTGCCCGCCGCCGCAGGAGGACGGAGGATGACGATGCGATGGAACAGGAGCCGTCCGCAATAATCCGTAAAGCGGTTTTTTTCATGAAAACGCCGCAAGTTATGGAATTCCGCGATGTTGCGGTTTATAAATGGGGGACAAGGGCTGGAAATACAGCCAGGGAAAGGAAAATTCGGGGATGGGAAGATTGAGAGCGAACCTTCTTTTTGTCCTGGGCATTCTCGTTCTCGGGGCGCCTGCCTTCGCGGAGGAGGCGCTGCGTCCTGTCTCTTATTACACCGAAGCCGCGCTGGCGAACAACCCCTCCCTCGCCGCGATGCAGGAGCGGATTCGCATGAAGGAGAACGCCGCCATCCGGGCCGGCGCCCTGGACGACCCGAAAGCATGGATCGGGGTTACGAATGTCCCCGTCAGGTCGTGGTCGTTCCGGGAGGAGGACATGACGGGAAAGGAGCTCGGGCTGTCGCAGATGTTTCCCTACCCGGGAAAGCTCAAGACCCGCACCGACATCGCGACGCGGGAGAAAGAGCAGACGGAATACGATCTGCAGGAGATGAGGAATATGCTCCGGGCCGAGATCAAGATGGCCTATGCGGAGCTGTCGCACGCCCGCAGACAGAGCGAGGACACCCGGCGGAGCCGGCAGATCCTCAAGGAGATCGTGGCGATCTCGCAGGAAATGTACGCCGTCGGCAAGGTGACCCAGGCGGATGTGCACCGCGGGCAGGTGGAGTTCGAGAAGATGCGGGAGATGCTCCTGAACCTGGAGAACCGGGAGAAGGTCCTTTCCTTCCGGTTGAACACGCTGGCCGCACTGCCGCCCGACCAGCCGGTTCCCGAGCTCGAACACCAGCACGAATTCGTCCTTTCCTTCAACGCGGACGACCTGGTGTCGGCGTACAAGGAAGATCGGCCGGCGCGCAAATCCCTGCAGGCTCGAATCCTCCGGGCGGAGGCCTCGATCGCCATGGCGAGGCTGGAATTCTACCCGGACTTCGAGGTGTCCGCCTCCTACATGCAGCGGGACGAGATGCCCGACGGCACGAGACGGTCGGACATGTTCTCTTCGATGTTGTCGGTGAACCTCCCCATCTGGAGGAAGGGT
>PQAK01000190.1:5090-5683 GCA_003105225.1 Deltaproteobacteria bacterium
GGGAAGATCGACTTCCCGATGCTTCTGGATTCGATCATGGCGGTCCTCTCCTTCCGGAAGGGCTACCACGAGATGCTGGGAGATCTCTACATGGAAAAGGCCAGGCTGGAGGCCGCCGTGGGAAAAGAATTGGACTGACGGAACGCGGTATTCGAAATCGAAGCGACACGGAGACGGAAGATGAGCGAAGAGAAGAAGGAAGAGCCGCCGAAGAAAACGCGGCGGAGCGTGGTCGCCGCCGTCGCGGCGCTGGTCCTGCTTGTCGCCGGGACGATCGCGTTTTTCCAGGTGCCTGCCTTCCACGCCCTGCTGCATCCCCACCCGGCGGACAACGTCACAAAAACCGCCCAAGGCGCGGCGAAATACACCTGCGGCATGCACCCGTTCATCCTCTCCGACAAGCCGGGCAAGTGCCCCATCTGCGGCATGACGCTTACCAAAATCGAAACGGCCGGACCGGCTGTCGCGGCTGGGGGCGCCCCCGCCCCGGGCAGTGGGGCCGGGAAGGGCGATCGGAAACTTCTTTTCTACCGCCACCCCATGAAACCGGGGGTCACCTCGCCGGTTCCTGCCAAGGACGAGATGGGCATGGA
>PQAK01000191.1 GCA_003105225.1 Deltaproteobacteria bacterium
ACCATCCTGGAGCGGGAATACGTTTGGCGGCAGGGGAAGGCGCTTGTCCCGACGTTCACCGCGCAGGTTCTGACCTTGTTCCTGAAAGAGCATTTCAGGAAGCTGGTGGAGCTGGACTTCACGGGAGTCATCGAGGAGGACCTCGACCTCATTTCGAACGGGGAGATGCAGCGCCTCGCGTTCCTTCGGGAGTTCTATTTCGGGGACGGGAAGGATTGGCCCGGGCTGGAAAGCCTGGTCGAGAGGGAAAAGGAACAGTAAGGGCGACTATCCGTCTTACCCGATCGGCGAGGATCCGGCGACGGGCGAACGGATCGTCATCAAGATCGGCCGATACGGGCCTTACCTCCAGCGGGGAAACGGCGGGGAGGGGAACACCGCATCGTTGCCGGCCGGTATCACGCCGGACAACTTCGGGGCGGAGGAGGCACTTGCGCTGTTGGCGGCACGGAGCGCCGGTCCGCGAAAACTCGGCGTCGATCCGAAAACGGGGATGACGGTGTACGTCATGGACGGAAGGTTCGGACCATACGTACAGCTGGGCGAGACGCCGGAGAAGGGGAAGAAGGGAAAGAAGGCTCCCAAGCCCCGGAGGGCCTCCCTTCCGAAGGGGGAGTCGATCGACAGCATCACGTTGGAGGATGCGCTGCGCTTGTTGTCATTGCCGCGGGAGATCGGCCTCCATCCGGATGACGGCGCACCCGTCGAATCGAATTTCGGCCGCTTCGGCCCTTATGTGAAGCATGGGAGCGAATTCCGGTCGCTGGAATCCGAGGAGCAGGTGTTCACGATTACGCTCGATGAAGCCGTGGAGCTGCTGCGGCAGCCGAAACGTGCCCGCAAGCGTGCGTTCGGCGCGCCAAAGGCGGCGCCGCTCAAGGAACTCGGCGCAAACCCGGAAGGGGCGGCCATCAAGATATTCGACGGCCGCTATGGACCCTACATCTCCGACGGCGGGATCAAGGCGTCGGTACCGAAAGGGGTCGCCCTCGAATCGATCACGCTCGACAGCGCCCTGGAGATCCTGGCCGCGAAGGCGGCAAAAGGCCCTTCGAAAAGACCCGCGAGACGACCGCGCGCCCGCAAGGGGAAGAGGAAATCGTAGTGCCGGGACAGCCCGCTCAGGTCTTGATCGAACCGATGTACGGAAGGGTTCGATACCGGTCGGCGTAGTCCAATCCGTATCCCACGACCCAGAGGTCGGGGATGTCGAATCCCAGGTAGTCGATATCCCAATCCATCTTGAAAACCTCCGGCTTTCGCAGGAGCACGCACGTCTTCAGCGACGCCGGCATGCGCGGTTTGAGCGCGTTGAAAAGGTATTGGAGGGTGTACCCGGTGTCGACGATATCGTCGACGATCAGGACGTGCTTCCCCGCGATCTCGGTCCGGAGGTCCATGATGAGGCGCACCGCGCCCGTCGACGTCGCGGACGCGCCGTAGGAAGAGACGGCGATGAAGTCGATGGACCGCGGAACCGTCAGGAGCCGGGAAAGGTCGGCAAGGAATATGAAGCAGCCGCGGAGGATGCCGACCAGGAGCAGCTCCTCCACGCCGGCGTAATCCGAGGAGATCCGGCGCGCCAGTTCCGCCACGCGCTGCCGGATCGCCTCCTCCGTTATCAGCACGGCCGGCTCGTCCGGGGTCATGGGCCGCCTCTTCCGGTATTTACCGACGTCCCGACGGTGTTACGATAGCATTAACGGAGCCCGCCGGAAATGAACCGGTTCATCGAAGGCAACATCGTCGATGTGATCGCAGGGGAGATCTTTCCGGGAAGAATCGTTCATCGGGACGGCGTCATCCGGGCCGTGGAACGCCTTTCCGGCTCCTTCCATGGATTTCTCCTGCCCGGATTCATCGACGCCCATATCCACGTGGACTCCTCGTTGCTCTGTCCCTCCAGGTTTGCCGAAGCGGTCGTTCCCCGCGGGACGACCGCCGTCGTCACCGACCCGCACGAAATCGCCAACGTCCTCGGCATGCCCGGGGTTTCCTACATGAGGCGGGACGCCGCCGGGGTCCCTTTGCGGTTCTATTTCACCGCTCCTTCCTGCGTCCCCGCCACTCCGTTCGAAACCGCAGGCGCATCGCTTGGCTCCGCGGAGGTCGAGGCATTGCTCCGGGAGGACGACGTCGTCGCCCTGGGGGAGGTGATGAATTACCTCGGCGCGGTAGGGGGCGACCCGGCGATCCTCTCGAAGATCCAGGCGGCGAGGCGGATGGGAAAACCGATCGACGGCCATTGTCCGCTGCTTACGGGTGAGAAACTGAAGGAATACATTAATCTTGGCATTTCCACGGAGCACGAATGCACCCATGCGGACGAGGCGCGCGAAAAGCATTCCCTCGGGATGCGCATCCTCGTGCGCCAGGGGTCGGTGGCGAAAAACCTGGAGGCCCTGGTCCCGTTCGCCAGGGAGAACGATTTCTTCCTCGTGTCGGACGACATGCTCGCGCAGGACCTGCTCGAAGGCCACCTTGACAGGACGCTGGCCCAGGCGGTCGCATCCGGGATCGATCCCCTCCATGCTGTCAGGGCCGTTACCCTTCGCCCCGCGGACCATTACCGCCTGCCGATGGGGGCCATCGCGGCGGGCCGCGCGGCCGACGTCACGAAGGTCGGCGATCTCGCCTCCTTCGGCGTGGAGGAGGTCTACATCGGGGGAAAGCTTGCGGCGGCGGGGGGAGCCTCGAAGTTCCGGGCGGCCCCGGATTCGATCCCGGGAACGTTCGCCGTCCCGCCCCGGCGGGCGCCCGATTTCGCCGTTTCGGCGCCGGGCTCCAAAGCGGCCGTCCGCGTGATCGTGTCGATCCGGGACGAGATCGTGACGGCGGAGGAGACCGCCGTGATGCGGGTGGAGGGAGGCCGCGTGGTCCCGGACCCGGAGCGGGACATCCTCCTCATCTCCGTGGTGAACCGTTACCGGGACGCCCCGGTGAGCTGCGGTTTCGTGAAGGGGTTCGGGCTCAAGGCCGGGGCGATCGCATCGAGTGTCGCCCACGACGCCCACAATATCGTCGTCGTGGGAGCGGACCCGGAAGACATGGCCGGCGCGGTCAACACGATCATCCGGGAATCCGGAGGGTTCTGCCTCACGGCGGGAGGGACCTCCCTGTCGCTTCCCTTGGGGATTGCCGGGTTGATGAGCACGGAGCCTTCACGCGATGTGGGCGCGCGGCTCGATCTGCTTCAGCGGCGCGCCCGCGAGCTGGGATGTCTTCCGGACCGGCCGTTCATGACGATGTCGTTCCTGAGCCTGCTGGTGGTCCCCCGGCTGAAGATCGGCGATCGGGGCCTGTTCGACGTCGATGCCTCCCGGTTCGTGGACCCGGTCCTCCCGGGCCCTCCGCGCAGGCCTACTTGATCGCGCCGACCGTGAATCCCGCGACGAAGCGGTCGACGAAGAAATTGTAGACCAGGGCGATGGGGACGCTCGCGATGAAGCAGGCGCCCATCATCGACCCCCAGAAGTAGACGTCCCCCCGCACGAGGAAGGTCGGCACCCCCACGCTCACCGTGAAGCGCCTCGCGTCCGTGATGAACGTGAGGGCGTATACGAACTCCTGCATGACGAGGGTGAAGGAGAAGATCACCACGGTGAGGACCCCCGCCAGCGACATGGGCATCGCGATCCGCAGGAAGGCCCCGAAGCGGCTGACGCCGTCCATCCTCGCGGCCTCCTCGATGTCCTTCGGGATCGCCTTGAAGAACCCCATCATGAGCCACGTGGAGAAGGGGATGGTGAAGCTCGGGTAGACGAGCACGAGGGACCAGAGGGAGTCCTGGAGCCCCAGGCCGCTGACCACCCGGGAAAGGGGGATGAACAGGATCGT
>PQAK01000192.1 GCA_003105225.1 Deltaproteobacteria bacterium
GCGGCGGAGGAGATCCACCGCCTCCGGATGCGGATGGAGCTGGAGCTGGGCCGGGAACAGGAAGACCGCCTGAACCTGAAGGTCGGCCGCGGCGGGGTGGTCGACGTGGAGTTCGCCGCCCAGTACCTGCAACTGCAGCACGGTCCGCGAATCCCGGCCGTGCGCTCCCGTTCGACATTGAAGGCCCTCTACGAGCTGATGCGGGCCGGCAAGATTTCCGTCGAGGATTTCCAGACGCTCGACAAGGGGTACCGGTTCCTGCGCGCCCTGGAGGTCCGGCTGCGCCTTTCCCACGACGCTTCCATCGAGCAGTTCGATCCCCGTGGATTCGACGCCGAGGTCATGGACCGGTACAGGAAGGAAACCGAAGGAATCCGGAAGGTTTACCTGAAAGTTCTCGGGCTGCCGGCTTAGCGCAGCGCTAGCCGATCTCGTCGTCCGGGAAATCGAACATCGGCAGCCGCTTGATCCAATCCGCCGCCAGGCCGGTCATCGCGGGAGGCGGGCTCGCACCCGATTCGACGTCCAGCACCGCGTTGCGGATCTCCATCAGCAACTGGACGTTGAAGCCGCCTACGTCCTCCCAGTTGGAGGGCTGCCCTCTTTTATTTTCGTAAAAGTACGCCACGTTGCCGTCTCCTGCTACTTAGAACGGATGAAATGGGGAAAAGATTCAATAAATTCTGTTCCCCCGGATGTTTTGCGAATGAATCCTATCGGCCGAAAGAGGAATTGTCAAAGGGAAATTCCGGAATCGAGAGAGGAATACGGCCCCGCCGGCAACCGGAGGCGATTGTCGGGATTGCGCGATTCGCCCACGCAAGTCACCCGGATCCCCGCCAGGTCCGTGATGGGGCACTTGTTTTCGCAGATGCCGCACCCGATGCACAGCTCCGGGAGGACCTGGGGGACGTTTACGGGGCGCCCCCCTTTTCCGGGGCGTTCGGCGAATGCGATCGCCTTCCGGGGGGTGGGGCAGTGCTCCTCGCAAACGACGCAGGGGGTCCCTTGAGCGAAGGGGATGCAGCGCGACGGGTCGACGAAAGCGAGCCCGATGACGGTTTTCCGCTTTTCCGCCAGGGGGAGCTTCCGGATGGCCGAGGTCGGGCACACCTGCCCGCACAGCGTGCAGTTGTATTCGCAGTAGCCGATCCGGGACACGAGCTGCGGGGTCCAGATCCCCTCGAGCCCGGCCGAGAACAGCGTGGGCTGCAGCCCCCCCGTGATGCAGACCTTCATGCACTCGCCGCACCGGACGCAACGGGACAGGAATTCGCCCTCGGGCCGCGAGCCGGGAGGACGGACGAGCTCCGGGTCGGGCCGGGCCGCCGCGGGGGAGGTTTTCAGCACCGCCGCCGACAGCGCCCCCCCGGCGATTGCGGTAAGGGCGGCCCTGCGCCGCAGGTCGAGCCGGTCGTCGGTCCGGCGTGCGACCGAAAAGGTCCATGCAAGCGCGCCTTCCGGACAGGACGCGGAGCAGTTGAAGCAGGTCACGCACTCCGAGGGGGACCAGTTCTTCTCCGTGTGCGGGTTGGCCCCGCCGGCGCAGACCCCGCGGCATCGCATGCAACGGGTGCACGTATCGTTCCTCGTGAGCCGCAGGAGCCCCGCGCGGGAAAGGAGCCCGAGGAGCCCGCCCAGCGGGCAGACGAACCGGCAGAAAAAGCGCGTCCGGTACCGGTCAAGCGCAAGGAGCAGGAAAAACAGGACGAAGAAGAGGAACGCCTGGTGGAACCGCGCCGGGAAAAACGACAGGAAGTGGGCCCGAAGGAAGGTATAGGCGCCGTCGAAGACGTCCGAGACCGGCCGCCAGGGAAGATGGAACCCCCAGTCGAGGAGCCCCCGCAGCAGGTGGTTCACGGCGGGCAGAACCGAAAGGGAGAGCGACCGGATGAGGAACGAGATCGGGTCGAGCAGGCCGGCCTGCTGGCTGCCCAGCAGCGCCGCCCCGAGGAAGAACAGCAGGACGGCGAATTTCCACCGGGCCCCCTTGGTCTTGACCCCCCGCTCCGGGTCGAGTTTCCTGCCGGCGAAGCTCACGGCATGGTGGAGCGTGCCGAACGGGCAGACCCAGCCGCAGAACGCGCGCCCGAACAGTACCGTCACGGGGAGGAACAGCAGGGCGAGAAACAGCGCCGCGGGGAGCTTCCAGGCCGAGACCAGGGACGACAGGAAGACGAGGAGATCGGCGTCGAGGAAGACCTTGACCGGGTAGCGAAGCTCGTTCGTGCCGTCGTAATCGGTTTTTACCAGGAGGACGAAAAACAGGAAGAGGAACGCCGCCTGCGAGATGCGTCGGGCAAGCTGCTTGATGTCGATCCTGTCGCCCATGGGCGTTTCCCGCCGGCTCAGGATGCGGGCCGGACCGCGTATTCGATCGGGTCGGAGACGCCCGCCTCCGCGAAGGCCCGCAGCCGCAGGGCGCACGAGTCGCAACGGCCGCACGCCTTCTCCCCGTCCCGGTAGCAGGACCAGGAATGTTCGAACGGCACGCCCAGGGATTTCCCCATGAGGACGAGGTCCTTCTTTTTCAGGCGGACGAAGGGGGCGCGCACGACGATGCCGCTGTCCTCCTTCGTTCCCCGGCGGACCGCCTCGTTCATCGCTTCATAGAATTCGGGCCTGCAGTCCGGGTAGCCGGAGGAGTCCGCCGTCACCGCCCCGATGTAGACGTTCTTCGCCCCGATCACCTCGGCCCAGGACACGGCGATGCACAGGAAATGCGCGTTGCGGAAGGGGACGTAGGTCGCGGGAACGGTGCCGCGGTCCAGGTCGGCTTCTGGAATCGCGATGCGGGGGTCGGTCAGCGCGCTCCCGCCGATCGTCTTCAGGTACCCGATGTCGACCGCCAGCCGCTCCTTGACCTTCAGGTGGTCGGCGATCGCGTGGAAGCAGGCAAGCTCCTTCCGCTCGGTGGGCTGGCCGTAATTGACATGCAGGAGGGCGACCTCGCTCTCCCGGGTGGCGAAGGCCGCCAGCACGAGGCTGTCCATCCCGCCGCTGACCAGCACGACTCCCTTCGGCTTCGGCGGAACGGTCATACGCCCCTCGCGTCCGGGCCCCAGACGATCTTGTGGAGCTGCAGCTGGAACCGTGCGGAGAGGCCGTCGCCCACCATCCAGCCGGCGAGCTTCTCGGGCGGCAGAAATCCGAAGGCCGGCGAGATCAGGACCGAGAAGGGGGAATTCATGCAGTATTTCCCCATGATTTCCTTGGCATATCGATAATCGTCCTCGGAGGCGACCACGAACTTGACTTCGTCCCGGGCGGTGAGGGCCGAGAAATTCTCCCAGACCGTTTTCCGGTCCTCCCCCGAGCCGGGGCATTTTACGTCCATGACCTTGACGGCCCTGGGGTCGAGCGGCCCGAGGGGAACCGTGCCGTTGGTCTCGACGAGCACGACGAACTCCCGGTCCAAGAAGGCCGTGACCAGGTCGAACGCCTCCGGCTGCAGGAGCGGTTCCCCCCCGGTGACCGTGACCCTCGGGATACCGAAAATCTCCACCCGTGAAACGATTTCCTGGATGGAGAGCGCTTCCCCGCCCTCGTAGGCATAGGTCGTGTCGCAGTAGCGGCATCGCAGGTTGCAGCCGGCGAGCCGCACGAAGGCGAACGGCAGGCCGATATGGGAGGTCTCCCCCTGGATGCTCGCGAAAATTTCCGTGACTTGAAGCATGGATAAATTCTACCAGAAGACGGGCGGGCGCCCTGGGGTCATTTCACCATGTCCAGCCAGTGCAGGAACAATGCTTCCCGCCCGCGGACGATGTCGAAGAACTTCTCCTGGATCTGCTTGGTGACCGGCCCCGGCTTCCCGGTGCCCACCCGCCGGTCGTCGACTTCCCGGACGGGGGTGATCTCCGCCGCGGTGCCGGTGAAGAACATCTCCTCCGCGATATACATCTCGTCGCGCGTGAAGCGCACCTCCTTCACCGGAAGTTCCATCTTGCGCGCGATCGTGAGCACCGAATCCCGGGTGATCCCCGGCAGGACCGAGGTGAGGGGCGGGGTCTGGAGGATCCCGTTCCGGACGATGAAGATGTTCTCCCCCGACGCCTCGGCGACGAACCCTTCCGTATCGAGCAGCACCGCCTCGTCGTACCCGGCTTTCACGACCTCCCACTTGGCGAGGACGGAGTTGACGTAGTAGCCGTTGATCTTCCCCTTGGTCATCGCAGCGTTGACATGGTGCCGGTTGAAGGAGGACACCTTGGCCCGGATCCCTTTCTTCAATCCCTCGTCGCCCAGGTAGGACCCCCAGGGCCAGACGGCGATCGCCACGTGGACGGGGTTCGTCCGGGCGAAGAGCCCCATCTCCCCCTCGCCGAGAAAGGCGATCGGGCGGATGTACCCTTCGGCAAGCCCGTTGGCGATCAGCGTTTTCCGGATGGCTTGGCGGATCTCCTCCGGGGTGTAGGGGATCTCCAGCGTCAGGATGTGCGCGGAGTCGAAGAGCCGGTCGACGTGCTCCTTGAGCCGGAAGACCGCGGAGGCGCCGTCGTCGAGCTTGTAGCAGCGGATCCCCTCGAACACGCCGACCCCGTAGTGCAGCGTATGGGTCAGCACGTGGATGCGGGCGTCGTCCCAGTCGGCGAGCTTGCCGTCCATCCAGATCTTCTTCATTTTCTGGACCACGTTCGCCCCCCGAGGGAATGTGATGTGCTATTCTTGCAAAGTAGGTCGAATCCTGTCAATTCACGCTGGACGCGGACACCATGGTCGAGAATCCGTACAACCGGAAATCGAACCGGAAACGGCTCGGGACCGCCTGGTTTTCCCTGGGAAGCGCGGTCGGGCTGGCGATCGCCAAGTTCATCGTCGGGGTGCTCTCCGGGTCGCTCGGAGTCCTCTCGTCCGCCGCAGACAGCCTGGCGGATATCTTCATGTCGGCGGTCAACCTGGTCTCCATCCGGAAATCGATGGATCCCGCCGACTTGAATCACCCGTACGGTCACGGGAAGGTGGAGACCCTGGCCACCGTGTTCCAGGGGGTCGTCATCGCCGCCACGGGCGTATGGGTCATCCGGGAAGGCATCCTCCGGCTGGTCGCGGGGAGGGCGCCGGACTCCGCGATCCCCGGCATCGTCGTCATGACGGCGGCCCTCGCGGCCTCCTGGTTCATCTCGCGGCGGATCCGGAAGGCGGGCGAGGAAACCGGCTCTTCCGCCCTGGTGGCCGACTCGGTCCACTTCGCCACGGACGTCTATACGAACGCCGGCATCCTCGGCTCGCTCCTGGCGTACCGGCTCACCGGCTGGGCGTGGCTGGACCCCGGGGTCGCGCTGCTCGTGGGCGTCTACATCCTGGTCGTCGCCGGGCGCCTCCTCTTGTCGGCGCTGCAGGATCTCATGGACCGGGGGCTTCCCGAGGCGACCGTCGACTTGGTGAAGGGGATCATCTCCGGGCACCGCCCGATGATCGTCGACTTCCACGACCTGAGGACCCGTCGCGCGGGCTCGGAGAAGCACGTAGATTTCCACGTCGTCGTCTGCCGGGAATACAAGCTGGAGGACGCCCACCGGGTGGCCGACCACCTGGAAAAGGAGGTGCAGCAGGCGCTTGGGAACGCCCACGTGGTGACCCACATCGATCCGTGCGATCTCGAGTGCCCAGGCATGGACCACTGCCTCCGCGTCCTGTCCGACATCCGGAAGCTTACCGACCCCCCGGAACGGGGGGAGGAGCCTGCGGAGGGAAAGGAGCAGCGGTCTGGCGGAACGGGACGATCCGGCGGGATCCCCGTGGTATAATCCCCCCCCATGAGAGGGGTCCTGCTCCTGATCGTCGCGCTGCTGCTGGTGGTAGCGGTGTTCGCCCTCCAGAACCCCGGCATCATCGCGGTGCGGTTCCTGAAGTATTCGGCCGATACCTCCCTGCTGTCGGTTATCATCGTCGCCTTCGGGATCGGCATGGTGGTCGGCTTCCTCTGCGGGATCCCGTCGTCCATCCGGAACCGGAAAAAGGTACGGGAGCTCAAGGCACAGATTTCCTCCCAGCGCAAGCCGCCCGGAGACGCGCCGCCGGTGACTCCGTGACTTCGATGCCGCTTTCCCGCGTCGAGGAGAAGCTCCTGCGCTGTCTCCTGCTCTTCTACCGGGAGGTCGGGCCCGCGGCGACCCCCGGGCTTTCCGGGCTGGACGAGGAGGCGGGACTGGAGCGGCACGAGCTGGAAGAGGCGGTCCGGGGATTGCGGACCAAGGGGCTGATCGAATACTGGGAGCTGCAGCCGGCCGTCCGCCTGACCGAACCGGGACTGCTGCTGGCGGCGGGCATCGAGGGGGTCGATCCGGGGTGACCCGCCCGATGCCGCGGAAGACGCTCGCGGCGCGCCTGCGCGACGTGTCGGATCGGCTCGGCGCCCGGTACGGCCGTCCGCGACGATCCGCGCACCGGACCGAACCGCTGGAAAATCTCGTCCTCACCATCCTCTCCCAGAACACGACGGACGCGAATCGCGACCGTGCCTTCGCGGCGCTCAAGGAGAAGTTCCCCACGATTCCGCTCCTTGCGGAGGGCTCCCCGCGGGACGTGGAGGAGGCCATCCGGGGGGGAGGGCTGGCGCGCGCCAAGACGAGGGCGATCCTTTCCGCGCTCTCCCGGATCCGCCGGGAGCGGGGGGGATATACCCTGGATTTCCTCGACGGGATGCCGCTCCCCGAGGCGCGGGAGTACCTCACCTCCTTCCCGGGCGTCGGCGTGAAGACGGCGAACATCGTCCTGCTCTTTTCCTTCGGCAAGGAGGCGTTCCCGGTCGACACGCACATCCTTCGGGTGACGAAACGGCTGGGGCTTGCGCCTCCCTCCGCGGACCTGTCCCGCGCCGCGCTCCTGCTGGAGCCGCACGTCCCCCGCGGGGAGGCGGTTCCGCTCCACATCAACCTGATCCGCCTGGGACGGGAAGTCTGCCGCCCGCGGGATCCCCGGTGCCCCGAATGCCCGCTGCTGCCCGTGTGCCCGGAAGGGCGGCGGCGAACCGGGAAGACGCGCAAGGCGCCGCGATGACCGTCGTCAACGCCCTCCAGCTGTTCTTCATCGGCCTGCTCACCCTGGCCTTCGGGGTGCCGGCGACCCTCCTGGGACTCCTGCTGCCCGGCAAGGCGCTCAAGGGGAAGCTGTTCCTTCGGGTCTCGAAGTATTATTCCCGGGCCGCGCTGCTGGCGCTCCGGGTGAACGTCGCCTGCCGCGGACTCGAGCACATCGACGTCCGGAAGCCCTACGTCTTCATGTCCAACCACGTGAGCCACGCCGACGCTCCGGCGCTGGCCTCCGTCCTGCCGCACCCCCTCCATTGGGTCTTCAAGAAGGAGCTTGCGAAAATCCCCGTCTTCGGATGGGTGCTGCTCGCGGGGGGGCAGATCATGGTCGACCGGGCCGATCCGGAGGGATCGAGGGCCGCGCTGGAAAGGGCGCTCTCGGGCCTCTCGGGAAACAACTCGGTGATGATCTACCCGGAGGGGACGCGCAGCCGCGACGGGAAGCTGCAGCCGCTCAAGAAAGGCGGCTTCTGGATGGCCGTGCACTCGGGGCTGCCGATCGTCCCGGTGCGGGTGTCGGGGACGCGCGAGATCGTGGCGGCGGACAGCTTGCGGATCCGCCCCGGGAACGTGCTGGTCGAGGTGTTCCCCCCGATCGACACCGCCGGGAAGGGGATGGGGGACATCCCGGAGCTCATGAAACGGGTCCGGGAGGCGATGCTTTCCGGAACGCCGGGTCCTGGGTGAAGAAGAACAGGGAGCCCGCGCCGGTGATCCCGGCCACCGAGTAGAACATGGCGGCGTAGCCCAGGTACTGGGCGACGAACCCGAAGGCCGCCGCCCCGATCACCATCCCCATGTCGAACGCGCCGGTGAACATCGCCATCGCCATCCCTCCCTTTTCCTTTCCCGCCCGGTCCAGGATCAGCGCCGACAGGGACGGGAAAAGGAACCCGTGCCCGGTGCCGGAGACCACCGCCACCGCGCAGAGGCCGGCGGACCCGGAAAGGAACGGGATGGCCAGGATGCCCGCCCCCAGGAGCAGCAGGGAGAGCAGGCTCAGCCGTTCCCGCGGCATCCGGTCCGCGAGCCTGCGCGCGAGGGTCCGGGTGCCGATGACGGTCAAGGCGTAGACGCAGAGGAAGATCCCGAGCGAGGGGATCTTCCGGATCAGCAGGAAGACCGGCAGGAAGGTGAACAGGCAGCCGTACGCCATTCCGAACAGGAAACCGGCGGTGTTGGGAATGAAGTAGGCGCGCGAGAGGAAGTCCAGGAGCATCGCGGGGGACAGCCGCGAGCTCGACTGCGGCTCCTTCATCCGGAGCGGCGGGATCGCCGACAGGAACGCGATGGCCGCCGCGGACAAAAACAGCGCGTGGAACCCTCCCCATCCGATCACCCACTCCCCGAGCCACCCCCCCAGGGCCGTCGGGATGAAGAAGGACAGCCCGAACACCCCGAGCGCCTCGCCCCTCCGGTCCGCCGGTGCGACCGCGGCGATATAGGCATAGGAGGCCGTGGCGAAGAAGGAGTAGGCGGCCCCCTGGAAGATCCGGATGGCGAAGAGATGCGCGCCGCCCTCCGTCACGAAGAGCCAGGGGATCGTCGACGCGCAGGCCAGGAGCGATCCCGAGACCAGGAACGCCGTGCGCCCGCCGCGGTCGACGAAGAGCCCGTTGACCGGTTTCAGGCTCACCGACACCAGCGTCCCCGTCGCCATGACGAGTCCGATCTCCCCTTCCCGGATGTTGCGCCCGTAGAGGAACGGGGGGAGGAAGATGAACACCGTCGAGTAGAGCGAATAGAGGAAATTGGAGGCGTTCAGCAGGATGTAATTGCGGTCGTACAGGGACCGGGGCATACAGGGTACTATACCGGGCAAGGGGAAATTTTCCACCGGTCCCGTGCGGTCTTCCCCCCCGGGCCGATTTCCCGGAGAATGGAGCCATGAAGCCGCTTCGAATCGCATTGGCGCAGATCAACACGACGGTCGGGGACATTGCGGGCAACGCCCGCAAGATCCTGGAATCCGCCGACCGCGCGCGGGGAGAAGGCGCCCGCCTGGTCGTCTTCCCCGAGCTGGCGCTTACGGGCTACCCGCCGGAGGACCTGCTGCTGCGGGCCTCCTTCATCGAAGAGAACCTGGCCGCGTGGCGGGATCTTGCCGACAGGATCCGCGGGATCGCCGCGGTCGTTGGGTTCGTCGACCGGGGAAAGGACGGGCGGATCTACAACGCGGCGGGGATCGCCTCGGGGGGCCGCGTCCGGGGCGTCTACCACAAGATGCACCTGCCCAACTACGGCGTGTTCGACGAGGTCCGGTATTTCGGGCGGGGCAAGGAGCCGTTCCTTTTCCGGGCGGGACGTTCCGCGGTCGGCGTCACGATCTGCGAGGACATCTGGGTCCGGGGCGGCCCGCTCCCCCGGGAGGCGAAGGCGGGGGCGCGGCTGATCCTCAATGTATCCTCCTCGCCGTACCACGCGGGGAAATGGGAAACCCGCCGGGAGCTGGTGGCCGGGCACGCGCTCCGCTCGGGACGGCCGGTGGCCTACTGCAACCTGGTGGGGGGGCAGGACGAACTCGTCTTCGACGGGGGCAGCATGGTGGTCTCGGCGAAGGGGGAGCTGCTGGCGCGCGCGACCCTTTTCGGCGAGGAACTGCTGGTCTGCGATGTGGACGGGCCCGGGGAAGGGGGCCCCATCGCCCCCGTGCCGAAGGAGGAGGAGGAGATCTTCCGCGCGCTGGTCCTGGGGACCCGGGACTACGTCGGGAAGAACCGGTTCCCGGGCGCGATCATCGGGCTGTCCGGGGGGATCGATTCCTCGCTGGTGGCGGCGGTCGCCGTGGAGGCGCTGGGCCCCTCCCGCGTGACCGGGGTGACGCTGTCGTCCCCCTACACCTCCCCCCAGAGCGTGGAGGACGCCCACGCGCTGGCGAAGAACCTCGGCATCCGGTGTCTCGACCTTTCCATCGAGGCGCCGTTTTCCGCGCTGCTCACGGCGCTGTCCGAGCCGTTCCGCGCCTATCCGCCGGACACCACCGAGGAGAACATCCAGGCGCGGATCCGCGGGACGATGCTGATGGCGCTCTCGAACAAGTTCGGCTCCCTGGTGCTGACGACGGGGAACAAGAGCGAGATGAGCGTCGGCTACGCCACGCTGTACGGGGACATGGCCGGCGGCTTTGCCGTCATCAAGGATCTCTACAAGACGATGGTCTACCGGGTCTCCCGCTACTACAACGGGAAGCGCGGCTTCGCGGTCATCCCGGAGCGGGTCCTGACGCGCCCGCCATCGGCCGAGCTTCGTCCCGATCAGAAGGACTCCGATTCCTTGCCCGAGTACGACGTCCTCGATCCGATCCTGCGGATGTACGTCGAGAAGGACCGCAGCGTCGCGGAGATGGCCGCCCGGGGCTTCCCCGAGGAGGTCGTCCGGAAAGTGGTCTCCCTCGTGGACAAAAGCGAATACAAGCGGCGCCAGGCGCCTCCCGGGGTGAAGATCACCCCCCGGGCCCTCGGCAAGGACCGCCGGATGCCGATTACCAGCCGGTCGAACGGAGGATGACGGGCGAAGCGGGGAAGGGCCGTCCCTTCAGCGGACGGAGACGGTCCGGTATTTCGCGATGCGGACCAGGCCGGGCTTCGCCCCCTTGAACTTGGAGACGTGCCGGGCCTCGGCGAGGAACACCGGAACGTTCGATGCCCCCCTCGCCTTGCTGTGCAGCACGGCGAGACGCGCGGCCTCCTCGATGACCTCCCGAGGGGTCGCCTCCTCCGGTTTCACCTTGATCAGGACATGGCTGCCCGGGATCCCCTGGGCGTGCAGCCAGAGGTCGGCGGGGGAGGCGAGCTCCTTCACGATCCGGTCGTTTCCCGTGTTGTTCCTTCCGACCAGTATCGTGTAGCCGGCGAACTCCCGCCGGTCCACCTGCGGCGCGACCGGCCTCGGGGCCTCCGGGCGACGCTGCCGTTTCCCGCCGGCGCGGGCCTTTTTCGGCGCGAACGCCTGGGAAAGCTCCTGCCGCACCGCGAACAGCTCCTCCCCGCTTTCCGCCGCGGATAGCTGGCCTTCCAGCGATTCCAGGTAGTAGACCGTCTCGGCGGCTTCCCGCTTCCGCGTCCGTACGATCTCCTCGGCCCGCTTCGCCTTCTTGAACCGCAGGAAGTACCGGTTCATGTTTTCCACGGGGGTCTTCGCGGGATCGAGCGGGATTCGTGCGAATTCCGTCATCCCCTTCCGCAGCTCGTGCAGGGAGGCTTTCAGCGTCTCCCCGTACGCGCCCCCTTGCAGCCCCTCCGCGAGCCGCTCCTCGTCCCCCCCGATGTTTTCCATCTTGTGCCGCGCTTTTTTCAGCAGGGCGGAAATCCTCGAGCGGAGCTGCTGGCGCAGCGCCGCCAGCTCCCGGCCGGCAGCCGCTTCCGCGTAAAAGGCGTCGGCCGCCTCGTTGGCGCCGGGAAAGGGGAGGAATTCCACGAAGCCCGCCACAGCGCAGGGGAAGGGCAGGATCCGCTTCTTCCCCGAGGGAAGCGTCCCGATCCCGGGGGCAAGGTCGTCTTCCTCGTACCGGCGCACGAACTCCCGGACCGCGGCGTACAGATCCGCGGGGCCGCCCTTGCCGCGCTCCGCCGCCTCCCGGGCCAGCTCCTGCCCCAGCCCCGAGATTTCCTGCTGGAGCGTGCGCGGGAACCCTTCCCAGGAAAGGGCGCAGACGCGTTCCGCGTCCGCAAGGGTGAAATCCGGGAGGAAGATCCGCGCGGGCCGGGGCAGCGGGCGATACGGGATCCCCGGGACGACCTCCCGGATCCGGCTCTCCTCGGGGGGCACTTCCCGGAGCGGCGCAAGGATCGTCCCCTCCTCGTCCGCATAGATCAGGTTCGCGTGGCGGCCGTAGAGCTCGGCGTGCAGGGCGGTCCGGCGGTGCAGCGCATCCGGGCGCGCCGAGACGAAGTCGATTTGCACCCGCCGGTCGAACGGCGTGACGGAGAAGCCCTCGATCCGCATCCCTTCGAGATGGCGCCTCAGGAACTGGCAGAACCGGGGCGGCGAAGGGGGATTGGGAACCTTTCGGGTGGAAAGGTGGATCCGGCAGATTTCCGGATCGGCGGACAGAAGGAGCCGCTTCTCCTCCCGCCCCGTCCACAGCGTGAGAACGATCTCCTTTTCCGCCGGCTGGTGGATCCTGGAGACGAGCGCGCCCTGCAGCTTTCGGGAGAGTTCCGCCACGATCCGCTTGAGGAGGAAGGCGTCCATCGCGGCTCCATTCTACGACGGATCCGCCCGGGCATATAATGGACCCATGCCGACCACCGACGCCCCGGGATTCCGGATGGCCTACGAGGTCCGCGGGACCGGATTCCCGCTCCTGCTGATCAACGGGCTGGGGAGCGACCGGCGCGAGTGGCTCGCCCAGGTGCCCGCATTCGCCCCGCGCTTCCGGGTGATCCTCTTCGACAATCGCGGCTCGGGGGAAAGCGATACCCCGCCGGGGCCTTATGCGACGGCGGAGATGGCGGATGACGCCGTCGCGCTGTTGACTTTCCTCGGCATGGAGCGCGCCCACGTGCTCGGGGTCTCCCTGGGCGGGATGATCGCGCAGGAGGCCGCCTTGCGTCATCCGGGACGCGTGGAGAAACTGGTGCTGGGGTGCACCGCCCCCGGGGGAGACGCGTCGGTGCGCCCGGCGCCCGAGGCGCTTGCCGCGTTCGTGCGCACTCCCGGCGGGGACCGGGAAGCCGATCTGCGCCGGACGATCCCCTTCCTCTATTCCGAGCGGTTCCGGAGGGAGCACCCCGAGGAGATCGAGGGCTTCATCGCGCGAAGGCTCTCCGCGCCGTCCTCGCCCGAAGGGTACGCGGCGCAGCTGTCCGCCGCGGTCGGCCATACGGCGGGGGATCGCCTGGGGGGGATCCGGGCGCCCACGCTGGTGATCGCGGGGACCGCGGACCGGCTCGTGCCGCCGGTCAATTCCGGCCGGATCGCGGAGCGGATCGCCGGCGCGAAGCTCGTGCTGCTGCCCGGGGCTCCCCACCGGCTGTTCGCCGAGAACGCGGAAGCGTTCAATCGCGAGGTGCTG
>PQAK01000193.1 GCA_003105225.1 Deltaproteobacteria bacterium
GGCGTCGGCTACGACATCAACTGCGGGGTGCGCCTCCTGCGGTCCGACCTGGAAGCCGGCGCGCTGCGGCCGAGGCTCCCGGAGCTGGTGGCCGCCCTGCACCACGGGATTCCCTCCGGGGTCGGCTCGACGGGATTCGTGCGCCTTTCCGGGAACGACGAGGAGAAGGTATTGAAAGAGGGATCCGGGTGGGCGGTGTCGGCCGGGTACGGCGAGGCCGACGATGCGGCGTTCACCGAAAGCGGGGGAACGTTTCCGGGCGCCGACCCGGAGGCGGTGTCCGCGGTGGCGAAGAAGCGGGGACGGGAACAGCTGGGAACCCTGGGATCAGGGAACCACTTCCTCGAGGTGGACGAAGTCTTGGAGATCTTCGACGACGAGGCCGCGGAAACGTACGGGCTGTTCCGGGGCCAGGCGGTGGTCCTGATCCACTCCGGGTCGCGGGGGCTCGGGTACCAGGTATGCGACGACTACCTGCTGACCATGGCGGAGTACATGCGGCGGAACCGGATCGAGCTGCCGGACCGACAGCTGGCGTGCGCCCACATCCGCTCCCCGGAGGGAGAACGGTATCTCTCCGCCCTGGCCGCGGCGGCGAACTACGCGTTCGCCAACCGCCAGCTGCTGGCGCACCAGGCCCGGGAAACGTTCCAGAAAACGCTCCGGATGGGACCGCGCGACCTCGGGATGCGGCTGGTATACGACGTTGGGCACAACAATGCCAAGTTCGAATCGTACGAGTTCGACGGCAGGAAGAAGAAGGTGCTGGTCCACCGGAAGGGAGCGACCCGGGCGTTCCCGCCGGGGCACCCCGAAATCCCGGAAGCGTACCGGAAGGCCGGACAGCCGGTGTTCATCCCGGGGGAGATGGGCAACGCATCCTACGTCCTCGCAGGCGCCCCGGGGGCCATGCAGCTGACGTTCGGCTCCACCTGCCATGGAGCGGGACGGCGGATGAGCCGGACGCAGGCCAAGGCCAGCGTCCGCGGCAAATCGATCGTGAGGGAGATGGAGCATCGAGGGGTGCTGGTCGCGTGCGCCTCCATGAAGACCCTCGCCGAGGAGATCCCCGAGGCCTACAAGGACGTTACCGCGGTCGTGAACGTAGTGCACGACGCCGGCATCGCGGGGAAAGTCGCAAGGCTCAAGCCGATCGCCGTCGTGAAGGGGTGAGGGGAGCGCGCGTGGAACGGCCCTGGTTCGAGACGATCTTCGACGAAAGGTACCCGGAGCTGTTCGGGCCGGTCGAGGGGAACGCGGAGGAGGAAGTCGAGGACCTCCTCGGTTTCCTCCGCCTTCCTCCCGGGTCCGCCGTCGAGGACCTCGGATGCGGGCGGGGAAGGCACGCCGTCCCTCTGGCCCGCAGGGGATTCAAGGTCACCGGGGTGGATATCTCCGAAACCATGCTCCGCATGGCGTCGAGCCGCGCCGAGCGGGAGGGGGTTCGGGTCGAATGGGTGCAGGAGGACATGCGGAAGTTCCGCCGCCTCGGGGCATTCGACCTCGCCTTGAGCCTGTTCACGTCGTTCGGGTACTTCAGCGACGCGGAGAACCAGAAGGTCCTGGACAACATCGGTGACAGCCTCAGGAAGGACGGGGTTCTCCTCCTCGATCTGCGCAACGCCGGCAAGGGGTTGTCGCGACTGGAGGACATGGACAAGATCGTGAAGGTCCCGGCGGGGAGCCTCCGGATGTCGGTCCGGTTCGACCGGCGCGCGATGCGGGCGAAGGCCGAGCACACCCTCACGAGGCCCGACGGCATCCGGATCTCCTCGGCGTTCGACGTGCGGGTCTATTCGATGGAGGAGCTGCAGGAAATGATCCGGAAGGCGGGCATGAAGGTGAGGGACTTCTACGGCTCCCTCTCCGGGAAGCCGTTCACGGATGAATCCACCCGGATGGTGACGGTGGCCGAGCGGGGCTCCTAGCGGGCTAAAGGAGGTCGTCGGACGTCGGGCGGCGCGGGGCGCGCTGCTTTCCGTCCGGGGCCGTCTCGGGTGCGGTTCCCAGGCGGAAGGGAAGGGAGATCCCGTCGCCGGCTCCGGGAGCGAGCGCCTTCCCGGTCGCCGGGTCGACGCGGGTGAAGGTGATCCCCGGGGGGACCGGGAAGTCGTGATCGGGAAACTGGGGAAGCGCGCGTCCCATGAAGCGGATCCAGATCGGCAGCGCCACCGCCGCGGCCGATTGCCGGTCTCCCAGGGGCTTGGGCGTGTCGAACCCGATCCAGACTCCCGCCAGCAGGTCGGGGGAGAAGCCGATGAACCAGGCGTCGGTGTTTTCGTTGGTGGTCCCCGTTTTCCCCGCGAGGTTGCGCCCGAGCCCCCGCGCCGCCGTCGCCGTCCCGCTGCGGATCACCTCCTGCATCAGCCGGACGGACAGGTAAGCGGTCTCCGGAGGGAGGGCGCGCCGCATCCGCGGCTCCGTGCTTTCGAGGATCCTTCCCGAGGCGTCCCGCACCTCCCGGATGAAGTAGGGCGTGGGATGCTCCCCGCCGTTGGCGAGGGTGGCGTATGCCGCGCAGATCTCCAGCGGCGTCACCCCCGACGACCCCAGCGCAATGGACAGGTTCCGCTCGATCGGCGATTCGATTCCCAGCGTCCTGGCCGTCTGGATCGCCGTGTCGACGCCGATATCGTTCAGGAGCCGGACGGTGGCAAGGTTGCGGGACTTCGCCAGCGCCTCCAGCATGGGGATCGGACCCAGGAAGGTCCCGTCGTAGTTTTTGGGCTTCCAAAGCTCGTTTTCGTTCCGATCGAATTCGATGGGGGAGTCGTCCAGGGTGGAGACGACGGTCTTTCCCTTGTCCAGGGCGGCGGTGTAGATGATCGGCTTGAATGCCGACCCCGGTTGTCTCCTCGCCTGGATCGCCCGGTTGAACTGGGATTCGGCGAAATTCACCCCTCCGACCATCGCCAGGACCCCGCCCGAGTGCGGGTCGATCGCCAGGATGGCCCCCTGGAGCCCCTTGTACTTGTTCCGCTCCTCCGTCTTCCGGACTCCCTCGACGAGCGCGTCGTGGGCCGCTTCCTGCAGGCGGCCGTCGATCGTGGTGTAGATCTGCATCTGGCTCTTGTACAGGGCGTCGATGCCGTATTTTTCCTGGATGTAGACCCGGACGTATTCCAGGAAATAGGCCGCCTTGGAGCGGAAGCTGGACGGCGGTGCGAGGGCGATCCTCGCCTGGTACGCCCGCTCCGCTTCCGCCGCAGTGAGGAACCCCACGTCCGCCATTCTGCGGAGAACGTATCGCTGCCTGGCCTTCGCCTGGTCGATGTGACTCCTCGGGGAATAGCGGGTCGGGGCCTGGGCCAGCCCCGCGAGCATGGCGCCCTCGGCGATGCTGACCGCTTCGACTCCCTTTCCGAAATACGCGTGCGAGGCCGCCTCCACGCCGTAGGCCCCGTCGCCGAGGTAGATCTGGTTCAGGTAGAGGAAAAGGATTTCCTCCTTGGTCATCTTCCTCTCGATGCGGTACGCCAGGATGATTTCCTTGAGCTTCCTGCGGATGCTCTTCTCCGGCGTGAGGAAGAGCGACTTCACCGTTTGCTGGGTGATCGTGCTCGCCCCCTGGGAATAGCCGCCCGACAGGACGTCCTTCAGCGCCGCCCGGGCGATGGCCACGTAATCCACCCCGCGGTGCTTGAAGAAGTTGGCGTCCTCGGCCGCCACGAAGGCGTTCACGACGTTCTTCGGAATCGCCGTATACGGTACGACCGTGCGTTTCTCGATGTAGATCTCCCCCACGGTGCGGTTGTGGCGGTCGTAGATCTTCGAGGAGACGCTCGGGCGGTAGGCCGCGGCGGACTCGATCGAGGGGAAGTCGCCGAACTGCGCCAGGAGGGCCAGCGCCGTGCCCGCCCCGATCATGAAGCAGATGCCGAGGACGATGACGAGGAGGAGGAGTTTTTTCCACGGGAACCCCACGGGTTCCTCGAATTCGCTGAAACGCGCCAACGGGTTTTCTTTCCTTATGAAGCAGGATTTCCACCCGGCCGCATCACGGTCAGGCGATCCGGTTCATTATATCGAAAGTGAAGATTTATCTTACAGCACGGTGCGGCAATCGCAAGGGACGCGGGCGCGTGCGGCGACGCCGGCGAGGCCGGCCTCGCGCCGCGGCAGGAGCGCTGCGCTCCGCATTTGTTTGAAACCCGAAGCGAATTCCCGTGTTGAATATCTTATAATGCAGGCCGTCGAAGAATAAATACGGTGCACGGGGGCGTCCGATGAAAAAGCTGCTTCTCCTGGGGATGGCGGTGATTCTGACGGCGGCCCTGGCCGGATGCGGCGGCGGCCACGATGACAACTTTGTCGCAGGCCCGGGCCTCGTGGGAATCGACGACAGCGTATCCGACACGGCGCCCCTTCTCCGGGTGGATTTCGTCGATCCCGTCCTCGGAGCGGGGACGGCGCAAATTCTCAGCAACCCCGCATCCGACGGCGATATCGCCCGCGATCCCGTGACGGCCGCTTTCACCATCACCCAGTCTCCCCCGGTCCTCCTGTTCGGGGTGGACAGCCTGGATCCCGACCTCCCGGAATTCCGCGCTTTCCTTACGTTCCCCCTGGACGGTTCCACCGGACAGGATGCCCTGCCGGGCACCGCCGCGATCGTTTCCGCGACCCTGGAGGTTTTCGTGGACCAGGTGGACTTCGCCTCGGTCGTTCCCACTTTCATCGATCTTGTGGAATATCCGATCACGGGGCTTGCGGCGGTGGATTTCAACTCGGTTCCGCTGGATTTCCGGACGCTCGACTTTTTATTCAGCGACCAGGGGAATTTCGTCCAGATCGACATCACCCCGTTCCTGCAGCAGGCGCAGGACCTGGCCCTCCTGGATCTCCAGACCCGGTTCCTGATCGATACGGGGGGAACCCTGTCGGCGACCCGGGGTCCGGCAAGGGAGGCGGTTCGGACCGTCCATCCCGCTCCGCGCCCGCTGGACAATCTCAAGCCGAACCGGAGGCCTTCCGCGACGCGGCCGGATCCGTCGACCCGGCACAGGTAAGTTTCCACCGGCGGCAAGCCGGAGGAATTGCGCCGATTTTGTTGTAGAATCAACTCGTGCCGACCAAGGGGGCGAAGAAGAAGCTTGCCGACCTGGGCGCGGTCGCGGCGGGCCTGGCCCACGAGATCCGCAACCCGCTGAACTCCCTTTATATCAACAGCCAGCTCCTGGAGGAGATGCTTTCGGCGCTTCCCGACGCCGACAAGGCGCGCAAGGAGGAGCTGCTCTCGACGGCCCATTCCAACTTGCGGGTCGCCCAGCGGCTGAACGATCTTCTTTCCGATTTCCTGCGCTTCGCCCGCCCCCCATCCATGGAACCGGTCGTGACGGACCTGAACCGGATCGTCGCCGAGACCCTGCGCTTCATGGAGGTCGACTTTTCCCGCCGGGGGATCGAGCTCACGACGAAGCTTCACCCCGAGCCCCTCCCCCTGCTTGCCGACGAGAAGCAGCTCAAGCAGGCGCTGTTGAACCTCCTGCTGAACGCCCAGGCGGCCATGGAAAAGGAACCGAAGCGGATCCGCGTGGTTACGGGTCTGTCCGCCGGCCGGCCCTTCGTCCGCCTTCAGGACAACGGGCGCGGGATCCCGCGCGCGGACCGCGGGCAGATCTTCCGGCTCTTTTTCACCACGAGGAAAAACGGCAGCGGGCTGGGGCTTCCCATCGTCCGCCAGATCGTGCGGGAGCACGGCGGGAAGATCTCCATCCGCAGCCGCGAGGGGCGCGGAACGACCGTCACCCTGCTCCTTCCCTCCGAGACCCGGTTCAAGGCGATGATTTCGGGAAGGTCGGAGACGGGTCTCTTGCCGGAGAGGGTACGATGAAAGGGAAGCCCCGGGTGATCGTCATCGACGACGATCCCGACAGCCTGGGAAGCGTCGCGGCCGCGCTGCGCAGGGACGGGTACGACGTCCACCCGTTCTCCGATCCGAGGGAGGGGCTTTCGGCCCTCGCCTCCGAGGGGGCGGACGTGGTCCTCACCGACCTCAAGATGCCGGGCCTGAGCGGGATGGAGGTGATCGGCCGGGTGGTCGCCGAGCACCCGGGCGTGTCGGTCGTGGTCCTCACGGCCTTCGGCACCGTCTATAACGCGGTGGAGGCGATGCGCGCGGGAGCCTCCGACTTCCTCGAGAAGCCCGTGGGGATCCCGCAGCTGCGCGCGGCCGTGTTCAAGGCGGTCAAGGACCGGGAGAAGAACCGGGAGATCGAACAGCTTCGGGAGGAGATGGGGCAGCGATACGGGCCGGAAGGGATCATCGCCTTCTCGCGGGCGATGGAGGACGTCATCCGGAAGATCCGGCTGGTCGCCCCGACCCGGATGAACGTCCTCATCCAGGGGGAGAGCGGCACGGGGAAAGAGCTCGTGGCGCGGGCCATCCACGCCATGAGCCCCCGGCGCAACCGGCCTTTTCTCCCGCTCAACTGCGCCGCCATCCCCGAGAGTCTCCTGGAGTCGGAGCTGTTCGGGCACGAGAAAGGGGCCTTCACCGGTGCCGTCGGCGTCCGCCAGGGGAAGATGGAGGCCGCGGAGGAGGGGACCCTTTTCCTGGACGAGGTGGGCGATATGGCCCTGGCCTTGCAGGCCAAGCTCCTGCGGGCGATCGAACAGAAGGAGGTTTCACGGGTCGGGGGCTCCCAGGTGATCCGGGTCGATGTCCGGATCCTTGCCGCGACCAACCAGGATCTGCGGGAACGGGTTACGGAGAAGCGGTTCCGCGAGGACCTCTTCTATCGCCTCAACGTCTTCAATATCGTGGTTCCGCCCTTGAGGGACCGCCGGGAAGACATCGCGCGGCTGGCCGACCAGTTCCTAGAGGAATCCGGGCGGGAAAACAAGGCCGCCCCGAAGCGCTTGTCCCCCGAGGCGCTGAAGGCGCTCCTGGCCTACCGGTGGCCGGGGAACGTCCGCGAACTGAGAAACGCCCTGGAGGTGGCGTCTCTCGTCGCCCGTGGGGAGACGGTCGAGCCTGAGGATCTTTCCAAAGAAATCCTCGGCGGGGGTCTGCCTCCTTCCGCGGCAGGACCGATTCCGCTTCCGCCCCCAAGGACGCTCGATGAAATCGAGCGGGACGCTATCCGGGCCGCGCTGCAGGAGACCAGGGGGAACAAGAAAGAGGCCGCGAAGGTCCTGGGCATCGGCGTCGCCACCCTCCATCGCAAGGTCAAGGAATACGGCATTTCCTGAAGGCCGCGCCCCCCTCGCGTCAGGATGGAGGGGACGGCTATCAAAATGATAGGCGCAGGAGGATCCCGGCGCTCATTTTGATTCGTTTCTTCCTTTCCGTCCCGGACGCGTTCTGCATGAAGCCGTAATTCACAATGGATATCAATGGTATATAGGTTTCTTCCAGGCACGCCCGGCATGGCACGGAACTTGTTACTTGTTCCCATGGAGGGTGGAGCCGTGACCCGCAGGGTGGTGCTGATAGCGGATACGAAGGCCGAGGATTTCGGGGAGATGGGTCCCTTCATCGGAGCCCTGTCCGAGGCGGGAGCCATGACGGAGCTTTTCACGGACGGTGCCGCGGGGCTCCGATGCGCGGTCCGCGGCGGGACGGACCTGCTGGTCGTGGACCTGGACACCCCGTCTTTGGGGGGTCTGGAGGCGTTGATCGAGATCGGCCGCATCGCATCGCGCATCCCCGTTCTCCTGCTGACCGCGGAGGACAGCCGCGCACGGAGAATGTGGGCCGTCGGGGCGGGGATCACGGGGTACGCCACCAAGCCGGTCGACGGGCAGGTGCTGGTGCGGTTCATCGCGAAGGTGCTTCGGGAAATCTGATCGATAAAACGAACGGAAGGAGCAGCGGGAAATGGCCAAGATAATCGGGATCGACCTCGGGACGACGAACTCCGTGGTCGCCGTGATGGAAGGCGGGGAGCCCAAGGTCATCATCAACGAGGAGGGGAGCCGGCTCACCCCGTCGGTCGTCGCATTCGGAAAGGAAGGGGAGATCCTCGTCGGCCAGGTGGCGAAGCGCCAGGCGGTCCTGAACCCGGAGAACACGGTCTTCTCCATCAAGCGGTTCATGGGCCGCCGGTATGACGAGGTGACCGAGGAGATGAAGCTCGTCCCCTACAAGGTGGTCCGCGGGCCCAACCAGGACGCGCGCGTCTCCGCGGGAGGGAAGGACCACACCCCGCAGCAGATCTCGGCGCTGGTGCTGGGAAAACTCAAGAAGGCCGCGGAAACCTACCTGGGGGAAGAGGTGAAGAAGGCCGTGATCACGGTGCCGGCCTACTTCAACGACTCCCAGCGGCAGGCCACCAAGGACGCCGGGACGATCGCGGGGCTCGAGGTCCTCCGGATCATCAACGAGCCCACGGCGGCGGCGCTGGCCTACGGCCACC
>PQAK01000194.1 GCA_003105225.1 Deltaproteobacteria bacterium
GTTCGTCGCCGCGATCAGGATCAGCCCTTCGTTCGACTCGAACCCGTCCATCTCCACCAGGAGCTGGTTCAGCGTCTGCTCCCGCTCGTCGTGCCCGCCGCCCAGGCCGGCGCCGCGGTGCCGGCCCACCGCGTCGATCTCGTCGATGAAGATGATGCAGGGGGCCGCCTTCTTCCCCTGGATGAACAGGTCCCGCACCCGCGCCGCGCCGACGCCCACGAACATCTCCACGAAGTCCGACCCGCTGATGGAGAAGAAGGGAACGCCCGCCTCGCCGGCGATCGCCTTGGCGAGCAGCGTCTTGCCCGTTCCCGGAGGCCCCACGAGCAGCACCCCCTTGGGGATGCGCCCGCCGAGCCTCGTGAACTTCTTCGGGTCCTTCAGGAACGCGATGATCTCCTGGAGCTCTTCCTTGGCCTCCTCGATCCCCGCGACGTCCGCGAAGGTGAACTTGTGGGTCGATTCGGTCAACAGCTTCGCCCGGCTCTTGCCGAACGACATCGCCTTGCCGCCGCCCGCCTGCATCTGGCGCATGAAGAAGATCCACACGCCGATCAGCAGCAGCATCGGCAGCCAGGAAACGAGCAGCGTCATGTACCACGGGTTGTCGTCGAGCGGCTTGGCGGTGATCTGGACGTTCTTCGCGCGAAGGGTCTTCACCAGGTCCGGGTCCTCGGGGGCGTACGTGTGGAACGCCTTCTTCTCCTTGCCGGCGGTGTCCGCGTATTTCCCCGTGATCTCCTGCCCCTTGATGGTGACCTCCTTCACCTTCCCCGCGTCGACCGCGGCGGTGAACTCCGAGAAGGAGATCTCCTCGTGCTCCACCCGCTGCGTCTTGAAGGTGTTGAAGAGGAACACCATCGCCAGGGCGATGAGCATCCAGATGGCCAGGTTTCGATAGAACTGGTTCAAGGGTTCGTTTCTCCTAAAGGAATTTCCGTCATTTCCCCATGTTGATGCGCTTTCGGGGAGCGAGTTTCCCCTATTAATCTAACATAGTTGAATTCCAATGTAATCCGCCGCAAACGGACCTACGGGAGGGATTCGGCAGGAAACACGGTCCTCAAGATCAGACTCCGGCGAGTGGCCTCCGTCACGGGGGCAAGGGCGGAGCGGACGACGCCGGGAATCCAGAGGATCGTTCCGTTCGCGTCGCAGACGACGGGGCGGCCCCAGCGTTCCTCCCGCGGGACCTTGCGGTCGATCAGGATCTCCTTGACCTTCTTTTCCGCATCCATTCCGAACGGCCGGATCCGATCCCCCGCGACAAGCTGACGGATCCCGAGGGGAAGCTGCAACTTGTCAGCATCGAACACAGCAGCCTGTTCCCCCTTCGATAGGTCCTTCAGAACTGCCGGGGCAATCCTTCCCTTCGCCTCCTGGACAATCCCCGCAAACCTGCCCGCAAGATGAACTTCCTCTTTATCCTCCGCCTCCAGTTTCTTCCCGCGATCCAGGACCGCCTGATCGTACCGGCACCGCAGCACCGCTCCTTTCCCGATGTTCTGCCGCGCCGAGGGTCCGCCGGACACGAGCACCCGGTCCAGGGATTCCAGCAGGCGTTCGTTCGGGGCGATGCCGACCCGCTCGAAACACACAATCTGGAGGATCTTCTTACGAAGGGCGGACGGAAGCGCACCGAACGGCTTTCGCTGGAATCGCAACCTGCCATCGACGAGCGTACTTCGCCGTGCTGCTTCCGCCTTCCCGTCCTTTTCCCTCTTATTTCCTTCCTTTTCTCCCATCACGTTCTCTGCGATCCAGCGCCTTGCCGCCGCATCCAGGAACTCGTCGATCTCGCGGAACCGCTCGCCCAGCGCGAAGATCCGCTTCTTCAACGACTTTCCATACCGTTTCTCGAGCAGCGGGATCAGCACATGCCGGACCCAGTTCCGTTCGAACCGGGTGTCGAAGTTCGACTTGTCCACGCGGTAAGGGATCTTGTGCTTGTTGAGGTGCTTGAGGATCTCCTCTCGCCAGGTGCCCAGCAGCGGCCGCTCGATCCCGTCCGCGCTTCTCCGGGGAATCCCCTTCAAGCCCGAAATCCCGGCGCCCTCAAGGACGCGCATCAGGACGGTTTCGACCTGGTCGTCGGCCGTGTGGGCAAGAAGGATCTTCTCCGCGCCGTGCTTCCTTTTCACCTCCCGCAGGAACGCGCCCCGCACGTTCCGCGCCCTCGCTTCGAAGCCAGCCCCACTCTTGCTCAACGCGACCTTGCGAACCTCGACGGGGACCCCCTTGCGTTTCCCGAGCCGCTTCACGAATTCCTGGTCTCGATCCGAGTCCTTTCCCCTCGCACCGTGATTGACATGGGCAATGACCGCGGATTTCGACTCGTCGAGTCCCGTGCAAAGCAGATATACGGAGTCCGGCCCGCCGGAGACGCCGAGGACCACCTTCCGATTCATGGCGCGATGAGCCCGAGAAACTCGCGGATCGTCACAATCCGGATTCCCTCGAACTCCTTTAGAGCAAGCAGGTGCTTGTCACCGGTTACTATAATGTCCGCGCCGGCATGCCTGGCGCACTCCAGAATTCGGTTGTCGGGATCGTCCCCCAGGAGATCGATTCGTCCTTCCGGCTTCACGATATTCGCAACGGAAGCCACAAATTTCACGGCGCGCTTAACGGTAACGTCGTCCCAGGAAAACTTCCCCGTCAATTTCCCCGCCATCTCCGTAATGATCGGCACCGAAGAATAAAGATCCACTTCCCCTCGGGCGGCAACGTGGAAGGCTTCTTCCGCCCTTCCCTTTTTCGTCAGGAAAGCGGAGATATACACATTGGTGTCAAAGACAACCTTGAGCACTCATCTCCCCTCGAAGATGAGCCGCTCGATCTCTTCTTCCGTGAGTTTCAGCTTTTTGGCTTTCCGTGCTCCGTAAGCCTGCAGGGAGCGGAATTCCTCCTCCAGCTTTTCCCGTTTGTAAAAGGAAAACATCTCCCGGAAGAACTCGCTGGCCGTCGTGCCTTTCCCTTTCGCGATTCTCTTGTACTCCTTCGCCGTTTCGGGTGGGAGCGAAACGGACACGATCACTCTCTGGCGCGAGCCCATCGTCATCCTCCTACTGTATTTCCCTGTAATACAGTAGCAAGGAAACCGTTGCGTGTCTACTCAGTCCTACTTCTCCGCCTGCCGGAAAACGGTGTTGGAGAGCAGCTTCGACGGCCCTTCCAACTGGGGGACCTGGTCGTAGTTGTGGTCCGCGAGCGATTCCCCGGTGGCGGCGATCACCTTCCGATACGTCGTATTCCACTTCGCCGCCCGCAGCGACCACCACAAGTAGTACGTGAGCGCGCCGTGGTAGTCGCCGTCGATCCAGGCGTCGGCCGAGGTCTGGTCGGACCGGCATCCGGCGATGAGGACCGCATTCGTCTTCGACACACTGATTCCGAACCGCCGGACGGGGAGACTCTTGTCCGGCCCGGTCATCGTCACCGAGCGGTCGATCCCCCGGTTCTCGATCTTCGGCTCCGCGCGGTGCCGCACCTCGACCGGCGCGGGCAGGAACTTGTACCGGATCGGAAGGTCGGGGCGCAGGAAGTTCCGCAGCCCGGTCCCCGAATGGCAGCAGTCCAGGACAACCGTAAGCAGCGCCCCCTTGGGCACCCCCTTGCAGATCTCCGCGAGGTCGTCGTCGGTGAAGGGATGCTCCCAATCCATGTCATAGGGGCAGATGACCTCATCGAGGTTGTCCGACAATTCGTCCCCGGATAGGTCGCGCACCTGTGTCCCGTGACCCGAGTAATGGAAGACGAGCGAGTCACCGGGCGATGCATCACTCACCAACCCTTCCAGGCCCTTCCGGATATTCGCGGTTGTGGCACGCTCATCGGTCAGGAGCTGGATATCCGTAGACCCGGAAAACCCGTACTGCTCCCGCAAGGTCTTCGCCATCAGCAGGACGTCGTTCACGCACCCTTTCAGGTTGTTGCGCGGATCCGGGTACCGGTTCAGCCCGACGAGGAACGCCTTCCGTGTCATATCCCCTCCACCGGTTCGAATTGATGTGCCGGCACCGGAAACGGCCGATATCTCTTCAATCAGGTTTCGTTTTATTTTTCCGCCGATAATGGTTCGATTATCAATAGTAACATGGCTTCAGCAAGTCCCTCAACGCATACATGAACAACCGCGAATTGAAAAGACTTCCTTTATTCTTGTAAATAAATTCGACAATATAGGAAAACTATTTCCATGGAATATTATGAAAGTAACGGCTCGCATTACGCACTGTAAAAAATGTATTGATCTAAATCGAGAATTCAATCGCCATTATTAATAGTTCAAATGGCACAAAAGTAGCATTTAGTTATCCCCCGTGGGTGGGCATTTAGATTTTAAAAAAATGAAAATGCTTTTTAAACTCCGGGATGCGAGGCATATGCCGACCCTTCATTCCACCGAAGAGTTCGCATCCATCCTGAACCGGGAGCGCGACCGCTCCGACCGCACCGGCCAGGAATTCTCCCTGGTGGTCTTCGAGGGAAACGGCAA
>PQAK01000195.1 GCA_003105225.1 Deltaproteobacteria bacterium
TCGATCAGCGCCGGTGGGGTGCTTTCCTGCCAGCCGAGCGACAATGACCTGATGGTGACGGTTACGGCGACTTATTCCTCCGGAGGGATTACCAAGACGGCCACATTGAATGTGACCATCACCAACTTCGCCATCACCCCGTCACCTTTTCCGTTCACCGCCCATAATCTGTCAGGGCGTACATTCTTCGAGGAGTATATCGACGCAGGAGGGGCATATCATTCCAATCTCTACGTATTCAATGCCGATTTCTCACTCCGGCAGTACCGCTACCAGAACCCTCCCGATACGAGCGACTACGTCACCGGGACATGGAGCATCGGCGGTCCCGGGGAAGTGATCTTGAACTTCGCTGGAGGGAAGTCGGTCACGGTGGTGGTCTCCGACTATGTATTAATTTACTCGACGATGGTATCGGTCGACGATGGAACCGGTACTCCATACACCGTGAGATGGGAGCCAAGCGGACCTGGACTCTACCCGTTCAGGGCTGTTCTTCAGGGGACCTACGTTAATCAATATGGTGACACGTGGATTTTCAACTCCAACGGGACGGGGTCCACTACCGGAGAAGGAGGGTCAACATTCACATGGTCCATTGACGCCGGAATATTAAAGGTTGTCTTTTCCAACGGATATGTAGGTTGGATGTATGAACGCTCAACCTCTATGTATACCTATTACCCCACCACGATAATCAGGGGGGCATTTGTGGAATACACCCCGGCCGGTGATTTCCACTTCTACCACGGAGGCATGGAACTGACCCCTCAATGATGGGTCAGGCGTTCCGGGAAACGGGCGCCTTTCCGTGGACAACGGGGGCTGAATCATCCGGCCCCCGTTTTGTTATGTCTTTCCCCGGCGCAAAGGGATGTCATGATGCCTTCCGTATCCCGCACACCCCTCTGCCGCGATAAGATGAGTTCACGATGCCCGCACCGATTACCATGCCGCTGCATGTGGAAGTGGCCGTGCCGCTGCCGATCGACCGCACGTTCACCTATCGCGTCCCGCCGGGGGAGGAAGGGCGCGCGAAGGTGGGCGTCCGGGTCCTGGTCCCGTTCGGGCCGAGGCGGGTCACCGGCCTGATCGTCGGCCTGGTCGACGACGCCGCGCTCTCCGGCCGGGAGGCGAAGCCGGTGACCGCCTTCCTAGACGCGGAGCCGTATGTCGCCCCCAGGCACCTGGCGTTCCTGTCCGCGGCGGCCCGGGAATGCCTTTCCCCGATCGGAGAGATGCTGCGCGCCGCGCTGCCCCGCGGGCTTCCCCGGAGGGATGCGCCCGCATCTCCCAGGACGGAGACGTTCTACTCTCCGGCGCCGGTGCCGGCCCCGGAGGATCGCCCGTTGACGCCCAAGCAGCGGCAGGTGGCGGCCGCGGTCCTCGAAGCGGGAGAGCTCTCCGCCTCGGAGCTGTCGGCCCGCGTCCCCGGCGGGGCGGACGCGGCACGGAGGATGGCCGCGAAGGGGATTCTCGCAACCTCCGTCAGGGAGAAGCCTGTTGCGGACTCCGCCGTCCGCCTTCCCGACACCTCGGGGGAGATCGTGCCCACGCCGCACCAGGAAGCGGCCCTCGCGAGGATCGGGGTGGCGGTCGCCTCGGCGAAGTTCGCCGCGTTCGTGCTCCACGGGATCACGGGGTCCGGTAAGACGGAGGTTTACCTGCGGGCGATCGAGCAGGTCCGGCTGACGCGGAGGCAGGCGGTGTTCCTGGTCCCCGAGATCGCCTTGACCCCGCAGCTTCTCGGCCGGGTGAAGTCCCGGTTCGGGGAAGGGGTGGCCGTCCTGCACAGCGGCCTTTCTCCCGCCGAGCGTGCGGCCCAGTGGAAGCGGGTCCGCGCCGGGGAGGTCTTCCTGTCCGTCGGGGCGCGCTCCGCGATCTTCTCTCCCTTCCCCGCGCCCGGGCTGTTCATCGTCGACGAGGAGCACGACGCCGCCTACAAGCAGGAAGACGGGATCCGGTACCAGGCSCGCGACCTTGCCCTCATGCGCGGGAGGATGGAGGASGCGGTCGTCCTGCTGGGATCGGCGACGCCTTCCGCCGAATCCGTGCGGATGGCGCGGTCGGGGGACGCCGCCCTGCTCTCGCTGCCGGAGCGGATCGGCGGCAGGGAGCTTCCGGAAATMCAGRTCGTSTCYCTTGCGGGCCGGGCCGCCCTGCGGGGCGCGGACCGCTACTTCTCCCCCGAGCTCGAGGCGGCGATCGAGGAGACGCTCTCCCGCGGGGAGAAGGCGATGCTCTTCCTCAACCGGAGGGGATACGCCCCCGCCGTCACCTGCCTGGACTGCGGGGAGACCGTCCATTGCCGGAACTGCCGGGTCTCGCTGACCTTCCACCAGCAGCACGGCGCGCTGGTATGCCATTACTGCAACGCGCGGGCGGAGCCTCCCGAGAAATGCGCGGTGTGCGGCGGGCACAAGATCGCCCAGGTGGGGATCGGCACGGAGCGGCTGCTCGCGTGGGCCGCGAAGCGGTGGAAGGGCGCCCGGGTCGCCCGGCTCGACTCCGACGTCAGCCGGCGGAGGGGGGCCTACGGGGAGATCCTTTCCCGGATGCA
>PQAK01000196.1:0-23100 GCA_003105225.1 Deltaproteobacteria bacterium
GGGGGGAAAGAACTTCTCGGCGGGCGTGGATTTCGCCGGGACGATGCGCCACCGCCTGGACCCCGGCGCCGGAGGGCTGGCGTACCGGTTTCTCGCGGATCAAAAGACCCTTCGCGACAAGATCCGCAGCCTCCGCGTCCCGACCGTCAGCGTGGTCCGCGGCCGGTGCGCCGGCTCGGCGGCAGGCATCGCCGCGTCGGCGGACTTCCTGGTGACCGACGCCACTGCGAGGATCCGGTTCCCGGAGGTGAAGGTAGGACTTGCCCCGTACAACGGTGCCTGCTGGTTTCTGCCGAGGCGCATGGGCCCGGCGGCGGCCAAATTCCTTGCCCTTACCGCCCTCCCCTTGGACGGGAAGCAGGCGGCGGGCATGGGGCTGGCCCAAGGATGCGCGGAGGATGGCGCGGAGGCGTTTCTCGAAGACCTTCGCAGGGCGGAGGCTCCCCTCGATCCCGCCCGGATCGCCGCGCTGCTGGAGAGGCATGGAGGGCCGCGCGAGGCGCATGCGGAGGGGATCCGCGACCTTTTGGAAAATATCCGCCGGCATTTCGGTTTCGGAAAGGCCAACCGGGGGTACCTGGGGGACATCTACGCCAGCCTGGAGAAGGCGGCGGGACAAGATGATCCCTTTGCGGGGAACGCCCTGGCCGCGATGCGGTCGGCCTCGGCCCCGGCGATATGGCTGACCGAGTTTCTCATCGACACGTTCGCCCAGGAAGGCCTCTACACGGAAGAAGAGGCCGGGGAACTGGAGCTCAAGTTCGCCCAGGAGATGACCGCGGGCTTCGCCCACCTCGAGGGGGTCCTCGGAATGCAGAAAGGGTTCGTCTCCGGGGAAATCGACAGCCACCTGGACCGCATCGTCCTGACCGACGCCAAGGGGTTCCGGACGTCGATCCCGGCCACGCCCGCTCCCTCGGGCTGTTCGCTCGCGGAAGACACGCCCATCCGATACGAGGGAAACGAGTACATGCTTCCCGGGGGGTTCTACCCCTGCGGAGAGAAGAGACGGGTCCTTCCCGCCGACGGCGACGCCGCGCGGCCGGCGGATCTCCGCATCGGCCTGCGCAACTCCCAGTGGTCGGATGAAAGGGTCGTCGACGAGCTCGGCGTGATCCGTTCGCTGATGGAGACCCGCATGGGCTGGCGGGTGGTCCGCCGGGCGTGGCTGGCCCACCCCGAGAAGTTCGAGCTCGACATGGTGTATCCGTACGCCTGGAGCGAGCGGCCGTCGGTTTCCCTGGACTTGAGCAGCTTCCCGGTCATCCGCCGGTTCGAGGACGGGAGGATCAACCCCGCCCGGGCGATCTTCGATCAGCTCGAAGCGCAAGGGCTCCTCGACGAGCGCCGGGTGATCAACATCGGGGAGGACCAGAAAGACGGGAAGAACGTGGACGTGCGGACGTACTCCTACCGGCGGATCCGGCGGGAGGCCCATCGCCTCGCGAACGTCCTGGTCGACTTCGGAGTGGCGCCGGGGGACATGGTCGTCATCTACATGTCCACGGACATCATGGGGCTGATCGCGCAGCTTGCGGCGACCCTGGCGGGCGCGACGTACCACTTCGTGTTCGCGGCCAAGGGGCCCGACATCTTCAGCGACACCGTCTACAACATGGGCGCCAAGGTGATCATCACCGAGGACGGCTACCGCGTGGGAGACCGGTCCCGGGAGCTCAAAAAGGATTCGGTCGACGTGGCGCTTTCCCGCTACCTGCCGAAGGCCGTCTTCCGGGAGCGCCTCGCGGCGGCCCTGAAGGCGATGCCGGAAGAGCTGGCCGCGGAGGCCGGGGAACTGGGCGCGGCCGTCACCGACCGGCTTGCGGGCAAGGTCACCTACGATCGCGACGCCATGCGCGAGTTCCTGGAAGTCGTCCACGAGGCGCACATCCGGCGCGTCGTCCTCTCCTCGCTCGATACGGACGCCGGGGAGGAGCTGCAAAAAGCCCTTCAGGCCCGCGACGAAGCGCTCCGACGTGCGAAGATGCGCGTCCAGGCGGCCGATCGCGACGAACGGGTCTTCCAGCGGTACGTCCCCGTGTTGACGGAGACCCTGCGCGGGGTCCCGGGGAACGAGGCATCCGGCGACAGCGGGGATCCGTGGGGAGGGAACGTCCGTGCGCTCGCCGCGGAATCGCTGGAGCATTGGGCGGAGATCATCGATTCCGCGGGGGACGGGATCGAGACCCGCCACCGCGACTGGCTGAAGAACCATTTGCGGCGCCTCGCGCACGGGGCCCCGCGCCCGACCCTCGACTCCCTCCTCTCCGAAGACCACCGGTGCAGCGTCCCGGAGTTCCTTCTCCTGCACGCGCGCCGGAAGGGCGTCGACGCATCGCGGCTCGAGAGCATCGAGCGGCAGCGGCGGGTCATCGAGCGGATCCTCGCTGCCTTCGAGCAGCCTTTCGAGCGCGAGGAAAAGCTGATCGTCCACGATCGTCTCACGAAGCTGGGCCTTCTCACGCGTGCGCCCCTCGTCGAGGGCCGGGACATCCTCTGGGACGATGCGATCCGCCGCACCGAAGCGAAGCTCAAGGCGCTGGACCGTGACATCGACGAGTTCACGGCGGTCGAGATGGGCGGCGGGGAACCCGCGATGCTCAGCTATTCCAGCGGCTCCACCGGCCAGCCCAAGGGGATCATTTCTCTCGTCGGCGCCCTCGTGGCCGGGGCCCAGACCATGTTCAACTCCTTCGGATTGGCGTCCCACGAGATCCACCATACCTCCACGGACTACGGATGGATCGTGGGCCCGGCGTACGCCCTGTGGTTCCCGATGATGGAGGGCCGCAGCTTCCTTCTCCAGAGCTTCACCCCCACTCCGCGGAGGCTGGCCCAGGCGGTGGCGGACTTCCGGGTATCCTTCCTCAAGGCGGGGTCGCCCATCTACGAGGCGATGTCGAAGGTCGACGGGCTGTTCGACCCGGACAGGGGGGGGTTCGACGTCCGTTCCCTGCAGCGGGAGGGCGCCCCGGGAATATGCGGCTGCGCCGCCCCGTACTCCTATCCCGCCCACGCCCGCATCCAGGCGGTGCTGGGCGACGTGGCGATCAACTCGCTGTGGCGCACGGAAGACTTCGGGTCCCAGCATGCCACCTTCAAGCGCCGTCCCAGCGTCGAACGCCGGTGCGTGGAGACCTACGACGCCGAGCTCCGCCGGCTGGCGGGGAACGCCGAGCCCGTGGAGACGGTGGCCCGGGTGCGCGCCCCGATCGAGATGGACGTCGAGCACCCGGAGATCCTGCCGATGCCGTGGGTGAACCCGGTGATCGCCGACCGCCTGGAGGACGAAGAGGGCAACCGGGTCGAAGCCCCCCGCGAGGTGACCGAGGCGCTTATCACCGCATCGGGGCGGGGCCGCAAGGCCGTGATCGGGCAGCTGCTCTACCGCGGCGCCCAGCCGCACCGGATGGCGTGGCTGATGGGCGGCAACGAGGGACGGCGCGGGCCCGCCCGCCCCGACGCGAAGCTCACCGCGGCGAAGTACTATAACCACGCGTTCGCCCCCGACTGGCCGGGGAAGGGAAGGGGGGGCCGGCGCCTGGCCCACGACGGCGGCGACTCCGCTTACTGGGTGCGGGTGATCTTCGATCCCGGATGCCCGGAGGACGCGCTCCTCCTCTCCGGCCCGGAAGACCCGGTGACGCCCCGGACCTTCTACGCGTCGGGCCGTTCGGGAAACATCGCGAACGTCAACGGCCACCTGGTCAACGAGACGATGTACGAGAACGCGCTGAACGAACACACCCGTTACTTCCGGAAAGTCGGCGTGACCTTCATCCCCCACCCCACGAAGGACCGGACGCCGGTGGTCGTGGCGGCCTTGCAGCAGGGAGTCCAGCCCGGCCAGGAGCTGGCCGATCTCGTCCAGATGACGATCCACCAGAAACTCAACCCGCAGGTGAAGCCCGAAGCGCAGGACATCGTGTTCCTCGCGGCCGAGGCATCCGGGTTCGAAGGGGAAGAGACCTTCCTGCCGATGACCTTGACCGCGAAGATCATGTACGAGCTGATCAAGTTCTACGCCGGGAAACCCCTGGAAACCCTCAAGCGGATGCAGCAGGCGCTTTTCCCCGGCGAGGTCCGGGCGACGATCCGCGGGGGCGACGCCGAGTTCTTCCGGGCAAATCCGCTGTTCCAGGGGATGCCCAACATCGACGGGCTGAAGGTCAAGGGGACGTTGTTGTACCTGCTGGACCGTGTCGTCGCCTCCCGGGAGGGGGACGAGGCGGCGGCGGCCCCGTTCCGCCCCGAGGCGCCCGCGGCCGCATCCTTCGCGGATGCCCCCGCAAGGCTCGTCAAGCGGCTCGGGACGGCGCCGTTGCGCGCGGGAATCGACCCGGTTCCGCCCTACCAGGAGGCGTACGGCATCCTCCGAAACGAGGACGGGATGAGCATGACGCACCGGGACCCCGCCGCGGGGCTGCGCAGGTTCGTGCGGCCGACGCCGGCCCTTTCCGCGGGGCAGGCGCTGGTCCAGATCCTTTACGCCGGGGCCACTTACAACGTCATCAACGGGATCACCTCCGATCCGGTCGACGTGCTGGGCGACAAGGACCACCACGTGCTGGGCGACGCGGCCGTCGGGCAGGTCGTGGAGCTTTCCCCCGAGGCGGAAAGCGAGGGGCGCCTGGCCTCCGGGCAGCTGGTGCTCGTCGATCCCATGGGTTTCAACCGCCAGGCGCCGACGGTAACCCTGAATGCGCAGCGGGAGGGACGAATCGGCGGATACCAGGGCGGCGGGGACCAGGCCACCCTGCAGGCGTTCGCGGCCTTCGACACGGGCAACCTCATCGAGGTCCCGGTCGACATGCCCCTTCCCCTGGCGGCGACCCTGATCCTGGACGGCCCCACGGTGGAGCATGCCCTGTTCTCCCCGGCCAAGCTGGCCCTCTCTTCCAAGGACGCCCTGCTGGTCCACGGCGGCAGCGGCCACACCGGCGCGCTGGCGATCGACATGGCGTCGGCCCTTCGGATCCCCATCCTTGCCTATGTCCGGGACCGCGAGGCGGCAAACCTCGTCCGCGACAGGCACCCCCGCGCCGACCTGTGCTTCCTCCTCCGGGAAGAGCATGGAAAGGCCTTGCAGCCGGCGCCGGTGGACGACCCGGAAGGGCTGGCGGCGTGGCAGGAAGCGGTGGAACGTCTCGTTGCCTCGGTTCCCGCAAGGTACCGGCCCACCAAGATCCTGCAGCACGCCGGGAGGGGGCTGGTTGCCGCCGATTTCCGGCTCCTGCGGCCAAGCCCCCAGGGCAGCCGCATCGCGTGGTTCTCCGGCGCCTTCGGCCTGTACGGGACATTCAACGGCCACGATGCGGCGCTTACGGCGGCGGAGGCCCTGGGGCCGGACGGCGCGGACGTCCGGCTCGGGGAGAACGTGCTGGTCCACTACGGCGCCGACGCCGGCCTGGACGGGCTGGACGCCGCGGCCATCGAGGCCATCGCGGAGGCGGCGCGGCTCGGGGGAAGGGTGACGGTGCTGGCCGATACCCCGGAGCAGCAGAACCTCCTGCTGCGCCGGGAGGAGGTCGCCGTCCACTTCGGCAGGACCCGGATCCAGAACGTCGAAGCCCTGCGCGGCGGAGAGGGAAAGAAGAAGCTGCAGTGGCCCGACCACCTGCCCGACGTGGACGAGGGCCGGTTCGCCCCCGGGCGGGAAGCGCACCGAAGCTGGCCCGGCCGCGACGCCCAGGCCCGGTTCGCGACCGAAACCGTGAGCGTGGTCAAGAACGCGCTGGCCGCATACAACACCAACGCAACCGGCTTATGGGACGCCATCTGGGACAACGGCAGGCGGGACCGCCTCGCGTTGAACGTGGCGCTTCTGACCGAACAGACCGGTCGCGTGGTGTACGGGGAGACCTCCTCGCGGCAGACGCTGACCTGGAACCTCGCCCAGGGGTGGATGCCGCAACGGACGCTCATTGTCCCCGCCGGCCCGGCGGAAGCAGGCGAATCCGCGACGGCGCGGGAGAAGATCGTCCGGATGACCGGCTCCCACATGTACGAGCCCCACGAGGCGCAGGCGTTCCGGGACAAGATCGACCGCGGGATCTATTCCTTGCACGGTCCGGACCGGGTCCTCGACGCGGACGAGATCCCGCGCGGTTTCAGCGACCAATGGAAAGGCCTGGCCCCGGGTTCCACCGCCTGCCGGATGACGACGAACCTGGATTCGGTCCGTTCCGAGCGCGACCTCCTGCTGGCGCAGGAGGTCGACATCGCCGAGGAGCTGTCTCTCCTGCGGTTGCTGCTTCACCCCATCGGCCCGGAAGGATCCATCGCCACGGTGGAATTCCGCCTCAACGTCCCCAAAACGAGCAACACGATGCGCAACGCCGACCTGCACTGGTTCCGCGGCGATGCGGTCAAGCAGCTGCGGCTCCTGTTCCACCGGATCCGGGAAGAGAGCGCCGTCAAGGCCGTGGTGCTCACCGCCGAAGGCACGCGGGCGTTCGTTCCGGGACAGAACAGCGACGAGCTCTCCGTGCTTTCCGAGGAGCAGATCACCGAGCTCGCCGCCCTCGCGCAGGAGACGATGAGCGAGATCGAGGGATTCCGGATCCCGGTCGTCCTGAACCTGAACGGCCTGGCCCTGGGGGGCGGAACCGAACTCGCCGCCGCCGCCCACTACGTGGTCGCCTCCCGGGCCGAGCGCATTTACCTGGGCCAGCCCGAGACCGTCATCAACCTGATCCCGGGTTTCGGCGGCACCCAGCGCCTGGTCCGGCTGCTGGCGGGAACGTCCCGGCTCGGGCAAAGGAGCGGGCTCCTCTTCGCGGCCGACACGATCCTTACCGGCCATCCGATGACCGTGGAGGAGGCCTTCGCGCACGGGCTGGTCTCGGAGCTGGTGCCCTCGAACTCGCTGGCCCGGGCGTACCGGCTCGCCGTCGGCCACACCCTCGGAGCCGACGGCACCCTTCGCCGCGCCATGGAAGAGCGTCACCGGGCCGTGCGGCTCTGGGAGGCGCCCATGATCGACGAGGACACCGGCCGCGCCGTCGACCCGTCGGTCCTGACCGGGGACGAGCACATCCAGCGCTATCTCCGCCACGCCGAGGCCGTCGGAAAAAGGAGCGCGGTCCTCCGCTCGGCCCTGGACCTGATCGTCCGGAACATCACGGAAGGGGTCCAGTACGGCGAGGAAGCCTATTGCTTCGGCCAGGCGGGAGCCAGCGGCGAATTCCGGCAATCCATCTCCCGTTTCCGGAACCGCGCGCCGCTTCCCGCTCCCCCGCGCCGCCCCCTTACGGAAAAGGAACGCGTGAAGATCCGCCAAATGGCGGAAGCATCGCTCGCCGCTGCCCGGCGCCGGGCAGAGGACCTGTGAACGGGAGGCATCCGGCAAGGGGAAAGGATCATCCTATTTACCGGATCACAATCAACGAGCATCCGATGAAAGGAGAAGGGAATGCGCAAGACCGGACGTTTATCCTTGGGGTTGTTTTCGGCTGTCCTGCTCCTGGCGGCAGGCGTCGCATCGGCGGCGGGAATGCATGGCGACAAGATCACCGTCAAGCTGGCTCCCGTCCCGAACGTGAAAACCTCCGCCGGCGGAACGGCGACGTTCGAGATGAGCAAGGATGGCAATGCGATCCATTACAAGCTGACCGTGGACAAGATCGAGAACGTGACGATGGCGCATGTCCACGAGGTGGGCGACAACGGCACTCCTTCCGCGATCCTGACCTGGGTCTACCCCCTGAAGGGGGAGGCACCCTCCCTCCGCCCGGGGAAGACGTCGGGCACGCTCGCCGAAGGCGATATCACCGCCGACAACCTGTCCGGCCCGATGAAAGGGAAGCCCGTGAAGGAGCTTTTCGAGGCGCTGGAGCACGGGAAAGCCGGCGTCGCGGTTCACACGAAGCAGAACCCCGGCGGGGAGCTCTGGGCCTTCCACAAGGGGATGACGCACAAGAAGAAGTAGTTGCGCAGGCGCGCAGGGACCCTCCCGTCCGACGCGGGGGCCCCTGCGGCGTCGGCCGTCCGATCCGATCAGCTTTCCGGCAGAATGACGATTTTCCCCCGGACCTCGCGCCCGGCCATCCTCTTCATGGCGGCGGGCGCCTCGCGAAGCGGCACCCGTTCGCTGACGGCGGAAGTCACCTTGCCCGCGGAGAACCACTCCATCAATTGCCTGGAGTTCCGCAGGTGGCTTTCGGGGTCCCGCCGGACCGACTCGCCCCAATAGACGCCCACGATGGAGCGCTCCTTGAGCAGGGCGAGGTTGGCGGGGATCTTCGGGATTCCGCCGGCGGCGAAACCGACGACCAGCAGCCGTCCCCTCCATGCCGACGCGCGCAGGGCGGCCTCGGTGTACGGTCCTCCGACCGGATCATATACGACGTCGACGCCCGTATCGCCGGTAATCTCGCGGATGCGCTCCCGGAGGTTCCCGGTGGCGTAGTTGACGGTTTCGTCGGCGCCCTTCCGCCTGCACAGGTCCAGCTTGGCCTCGCTGGAGGCGGCGGCGATGACGCGGGCGCCCATGCACTTTCCGATCTCGACGGCGGCCAGGCCGACGCCCCCGGCGGCGCCCAGCACGAGCAGGGTTTCCCCGGCACGCAGCCCCCCCCGGTCCTTGAGGGCGTGCAGCGACGTTGCATGCGTATAGAGGAACGCGGCGCCGGTGACGAAATCCATGCCCCCGGGCAACGGCGTCAGCCGTTCGGCATCGACCGCGCACTCCTCGGCGAAGCCCCCCCAGCCGGCGAAGGCGATCACCTTGTCCCCCGGCCGGAATCCCTTCACCTCCCTGCCGGCCTCCACGATCACGCCCGACATCTCGACGCCGGGCGAGAACGGGAGGGGCGGCTTCACCTGGTAGAGCCCCTGCACCATCAGGATATCGGGAAAGTTGAGCGAGGCGGCCTTCACGTCCAGCAGGACCTGGGACGGACCCGGGCGAGGGGACGGCGCCTCCAGGACCGAGAGCGTCTCGATCGGGCCGAAGGCGGTGCACAGCAGGGCTTTCATGGGGGTCCTCTCCTCCCGGACGCGGGAAGAAGCGCGGGATACCGCTATCGCGCGATCCGCACGAGCAGCACCGGGACAGGGCTATCGCGAACGACCAGCTCGGCGTCGCTGCCGAGCGCAAGGTGGCTGAGACCGCGCCGGCCATGGGTGCCCATGACGATCAGATCGGCGCCCCAGCTTCCGGCTTCTTCCAGGATCATTTCGGATACCCGGCGCCCCCCGCTATCCTTCATGACGCATTCCACCGGGACCCCGTTCTCCTTCACGCGCTCCGATGCTTCTTCCAGGATCGCCCTGCCGTTCTCCCGCATGCTCTCCATCAGGTTCGACTGGTACCCGATCCCGAGGCAATCGAAGGTAAGGAAGTGCGCGTCGACCACGTGGAGGCACCGCAGCCCGCTCCCCTGCTCCCTGGCAAGGCGGGTCGCCTCCGCAAGCCCCCGCTTCGAGGTTTCGCTGCCATCGACCGGAACCAGGATTCGCTCGTACATGGCCGACTCCTTTCGCGGCGGAACGCACCACGATTGTACCCCAATCGGCCGGCGGCGGCGATGCGGCGTGCGTCTCGGGACGCACGGACCCCGCGGCGGGAATCGCGTGGCGGAAGCTTACAGCGAAACGGGGCGAGCCGGCCCCTTCGGGGGCCACGGACTGGGCCGCTCCCCTTCCGGCTCCATCCAGGAAAGATACTTCACGATCCATTTCGGGCTGCTCAGGCACGGACACGAGGCCCACCGCTCCAGGGGCTCGATCCCGTAGCGGACCATCCCGATGTGCTGGCTCCGGTCCCGGTCCCGGACGGGATCGGGGTCCACGAAGCCGACGCTGCGCCGGAGGGATTCGATATCCTCCGCCGCGCCGGTCAAAAAGAGCCAGCCCGGCTTCACGCCGAAGCCTTTTGCGTACCGATTCAGGACCTTCGGGGTGTCATGCCCGGGGTCCAGGCTGATGGAGTACAGGAAGACGTCGCGTCCCACCCGTTTCCCCAGCAGCTCCTGGACCTTGACCAGGTTCGCGGTCGTCGTGGGGCAAAGCGCCTCCCCCACGCAGTTCGTGTAGAAGAAATTGATCAGGACGGTCTTGCCGCGAACCAGGTCGTCGTAGAACCGGACGTCCCTGCCCTGGTGGGTCTTGAGGACGACGTCCGGGAACCGCTTCCGCCGGCGCTCGTCGGCGGAAACCCCTGCAAACGCTTTCTTCTCCCCGGGGACGGGGGGAGCCTGGAGCGATACCAGCCCCGCGGCCCCCAGAGTCGCAGCCGCGAGTCCTCCCAGCAGGAACTGTCTCCTGTCCATGGCTCCTCCTTGCCCTCAGGGCACGACCTGCCACCGGACCATCATGGCGTGGTCCTCGTGCAGGTTGTTGTGGCAGTGCAGCGGGTAGTCGCCCTGGAAGTCCCGGAACTGCACGAGGACCTTGACCTCGCCGATGTTGTCGGTGCCGATCACGTGCTCGCCGACCCCGATCGTATCCTTCCGCCCGGAGTATTGGTCGGGCGGCCGGTTCCCGTCCATCGTCAACACCAGAAATTCCTCCAGGTGATTGTGGATCGGATGGAGCCAGCCCCCTCCCGACTTGAACGTCCAGATCTCGGCGGTGTCCTGCTTCGGGAAAGCGCTGATCTTGCCGGGATCGAAAAATTCCCCGTTGATCTGCCACGCGCCCTGCGACCTGCCGAAGTCCCATTGCCGGGTTCGGGCGATCTTTATGTTCCGATCCGGCAGATCGAGCATCGTGACCGGCACCCGGCTGGGATCCTCGCGAACGTCTTCCGTCACCCGGAACTCGACCAGGTTCGTCGGGGCGATGATCTTCCCCGTGGGTCCGCGGCCATCCGTGTGCTCCAGCCGGTTTTGAAGGTAGATCCGGTCCCCGATCTTCGCATTGGAGAAGTCGATGATCACGTCGGCCCGCTCCGCCGGCTCCAGCCGGATGCTCCGCCGGAAGAGGGGGCGGGGCAGGAGGTTCCCGTCGGTGGAGAGCTGGATGAAGGAATCCCCGCTGCTCAGGAAGAATTCGTAGACGCGGGCGGGGCCGCCGTCCAGGATGCGGAAGCGGTACTTCCGCCGCTTGACCTCCAGGAAGGGCTGGAGCTTCCCGTTGACCGCGAACCGGTCCCCCAGGATCCCGTCCAGGTTGAACACGTCGAAGAACTGCTGCCCGGTCGCGGGATCGAAGACCTTGTCGGTGAAGACCAGGGGAATGTCGAACTCCCCGCCGGGCAGGCGCAGCCCCGTGGTCTCGTCGCCGGTGTCCAGCAGGATGTCGTCGCTATAGAGGGTGTAGAGGGAGGCCAGCCCCTTGTAGACGTTTTGCGCGGTGAAGTCGAACCGGTGGTCGTGGAACCACAGGTAGCTCTGCGTCTCGCGCACGTCCCCCGGTACGGTCCTCCCGTTCCACGTGGTCTGGGGATGGGTCTTGACGAAGCCCGGCCGGACATTGGGGTAATGGTAGTCCTTGAACCGCCCCGCATCGTAGAAATGGGTCGGGCCCCCGTCCGATTCCGAGGCCTGGTGCCCGCCGTGCAGGTGCGTCGAGGTCTGGTTCAGGCCGAACCCCCCGTTGTCCGCGGGGAGCGCGTTATGGACCCGGTGGACGACCGGCTTCCCRTACCGCGCCTCGATCCGCAAGAGCCCCCCCCTGCCCGTCGACGCCTCCACGTACGCCCAGATGGTGGAAGGCGGCACCCCGTCGACATCCGGGTAGAAGTCGTGCAGGACCGCCCGCTCGACGCTTTCGTACATCTCCACGGGAAGGAACTGCTCCCAGCGCTGGTGATCGGGGCGGGCGGCTTCGGTGAAACCCGTGACCGCCGACGGCGCGGAATTGGTCCCCCGGGTCGGCGCCGGGTTCAACGTGACCGGCTGCATGGTGAACGGGATGGGAAGGGGGTCGACGAACGGGGTGTTGGGCGGACTGTGGAACGGGACGCCGCCGTCGGCGTGCGCCCAGTACGGCCTGAAGTTCCGCGACCCCTGAAGGGCCGCGGCCCCTGCCCCCCCCAACACGAGCCCCATCCGGAGAAGCTCCCGGCGGTTCAACCCCGCCTTGACGATGTCGCGAACCTCCTGCATGTACCGCGCGGCAAGCGTTTCCTTCTTTTTCGATTCGGAATCTGCGGTCTTTCGCGACATGACGCCCCCCCCCGGATCCCCCGCCGCCGTCCGACCGCAATCCGCGATACACCCGCAGCCATCGACGTCGGAAACCCACGGCCGGCTTCTCCGAAGCCATCCGGGCGGGGTTTGGTATTTCGTTGGATACGGCTTTTTACTGCCGGGGTTCGCCCGCGCGAAAGATTTCCTCCTCCGGGCGTGGGGGGGACGACAGTTTTTCTCCCGGGGACGGATGGGACCGGGCAGGCACGCGCAGGCGACGGCCCAGGCGGATGCCCAGATCGTCGAGGAGCGAATAGACGACCGGCGTGGCCAGCAGGGTGAGCAGCAGCGAGAGCGTCTGGCCGCCGATCACGACCACCGCGATCACCCGCCGCTCCTCGGCGCCGGGGCCGGTGCCGACGGCCAGCGGGATCATGCCCGCGACGAAGGTGAGCGTGGTCATGAGGATCGGCCGCAGCCGGTCGCGGTTGCCCTGCAGGATCGCTGCCGCCCGTTCCATGCCCGCCGCCCGCAGGTTGTTCATGTGGTCGATCTGGAGGATGGCGTTCTTCTTGACCACGCCGAACAGCACGAGGATGCCGAGCGCCGAGTAGAGGTTCAGCGTGTTCCCGGTGAGCCAGATCGACAGCAGCGCGAAGGGCACGGAGAGCGGCAGGGAGAGCAGGATCGTGAAGGGGTGGACCAGGTTCTCGAACTGGGAGGCGAGGATCATGTACATGAACACGATCGACAGGGCGAAGGCCCAGACGAATTCCCCGAACGTCCGCTCGAGCTCCCGCCCCCTTCCGGAAACGTGCGTCGTGTAGCCGGGCGGCAGGTTCATCCCCGCCACCGCGGACCGGAGCGCCTCGAGACGGTCCGCAAGCGCGTACCCCGGCGCCACGGAAGAACGGAGGCGGACCTCCCGCTGCCGGTCGAGACGGTCGATCCGCGAGGCGCTCGGCACCCGCTCGATCTGCGCGATGTTGGAAAGCTGCGCCAGCCCGCCGCCTTCCCGGGAAATGAACAGCCGGCCGATCGCCTCGGGGTCGGTCCGGTCCGCATCGCGAAGCCGCAGCGTGACGTCGTAGTCCTCGTTCACGGAGGGGTCCAGGAAACGGGAAACTTCCTCGTCCCCGCCGACCATGAGCCGGACCGCCGTCCCGACCCGCTCGGGATCGACGCGGAGGTCCGCGGCGCGCGCCCGGTCGATCTGGACGCGCAGCTCGGGCTTGTCGAGCTTGAGCGTCGTGTCGGCGTCCATGAGCCCGAGGCTCTCCTGGCGGTCCCGGAGGCGTTCCGCATACGCCGACAGCGCCTGGAGGTCCGGCCCCCGGATCACGAAGTCGATGTCGAAGCTGCCGCCGCCGATATTGAACCCGACGATGTTGCGGACCGCGATCCGCAGGTCGCGAACCCGCCGCAGCCTCCGCCGCACCTCCGCCATCACCTCGCGCTGGGAGACGTTCCCGCGGAAGGCCGCCCCCGGCCGGCCGTGGACGGTCTCCCGCAGCAACCGCGGTATCGAAAATACGCGCTCCTCGTGGGGGGCCAGCCCGACGTACACCCGGGCGTCGCTCACGGAGCCGAGAAACCCGCCCCCCGCCGTCGCGAGCACCAGCCGGACCCCGTTCACGGACCGCACCTCGGCTTCGATGCCGCGCAGGATCTCGTCCATGCTGGCAAGGCTGATCCCCTGGGGGGCGGTCACGGTCACGTTGAACTCCCCCTCGTCCGCATTGGCCGGCAGGTAGTCCTGGCGGATCAGCAGGTACAGGGGGATGGCCGACAGGATGACCCCCAGCGCGACCAGGGCGACGGCGGCCCGGTGGCGCAGCGAGAAGGACAACGCCTGCCCGTATCCGCGGTCGAGCCACCGGTAGAACCCGCCGCGGGAGCGGGGAGCGCCGTCCGCCGGATCCGGTTTTCCGCCTCCCCCCCCCAGGAGCCGCGCGCTCATCATGGGGGTCAGCGTGAAGGAGACGAGCAGGCTCACGAGGACCGCCACGGCCGCCGTGATGCCGAACTGGTAGAGGAAGCGGCCGGAGATGCTCGACATGAACGACACCGGGATGAAGATGACGACCAGCGAGAACGTCGTCGCCATCACGGCCAGGCCGATGTCGGCCGTCGCGGCCCGCGCGGCCTCGAACGGCGACATCCCCTTCTCCTCGACGAACCGGAAGATGTTCTCGAGGACGACGATCGCGTCGTCGATCACGATCCCCACCATCAGGACGAGGGCGAGCATCGTCACGCTGTTCAGGGTGAAGTGGAGCGCCCACATCATGCCGAAGGTGGAGATCACCGACGCCGGGATGGCCACCGCGGCGATCACGGTCGAGCGCCAGCTCCGCATGAAGGCGAGGACGACGAGGGAGGCGAGGATGCTCCCCAGGATCAGGTGCACGTTGATCTCGTGCAGCGCGGCGAAGATGTAGCGGGACTGGTCCTGGACCACGGTGATCCCGACTCCCGCCGGCAGCTCCCCGGCCGCCGCGGCGAGGCTGCGCTTCGCGGCCTCGATGACGGCGACGGTGTTGGCCCCCGACTGGCGCCGCACCTCGAGGATCACCGTGGGGACGCCGTTGAGACGGGCCGTGGAGCGCTGCTCCTTGGTCCCGTCCTCCGCCCGGCCGATGTCCCGCACCCGGATGGGGACCCCGTCGACCGAGGCGACCACGAGATCGTCGAAGGACCTGGGGTCGGCCAGGCGCCCGATCGTCCGCAGGTTCTCTTCCCGGGCGCCGCTGGTGACGTTGCCTCCGGCCGCATCGGCGTTCTGCCGGACCATCGCGTCGCGGACGGCTGTGATCGGGAGCTGGAAGGCGGCCAGCCGGTCCGCCTCCACCCAGATGTTGACCGCGCGCTCCAGTCCGCCGACGATCCGGACCTCGCCCACCCCCGACGACCGCTCCAGGCGGACCTTCACCACCTTGTCGGCCAGCTCGGTCAGCTCGCGCAGGGGCCGGTCGCCGGCCAGGGCCACCGTCAGGACCGGCTGCTGGTCGTTGTCGAACTTCGAAATCAGGGGTGCCGTCGCGTCCTTCGGCAGGTCCCTGAGGACGGTGGCGACGCGGTCCCGGACGTCCTGCGCGGCCGTGTCGATGTTCCGGTTGAGGTTGAAGGTGACGATCACGACGGAGGATCCCGGCCCCGAGATCGACCGCAGCTCGTCGATCCCCTCGACGGTGTTGACCGCCTCCTCGATGCGCTTGGAGATCTCGGTCTCCACCTCTTCGGCGGACGCCCCGGGAAGCTGGGTGCGGATCGATACGGTGGGAAGGTCCACCGAGGGGAACCGGTCGACGCCGAGGCGGAAGTAGCTGGCGGCGCCGACGACGACCAGCGCCAGGATGAGCATCGCCGCGAAAACCGGACGGCGGATGCAGACTTCCGCGAGTTTCTGCACGTGCGGCCTACTTCGTCACGACGACGGCCTGCCCCCCGATGATACTGCCGGGCTCGACGACGACCGGCACGCCCGGGGGCAGCCCCTCGAGAACTTCCACCCGCTCGCCGACGTGCCGGCCGGTCCGGATCCGCATCTCGACGGCGCGCCCGTCCTTGACCCCGAACACCTTTTCGATGCCGGCGAACGTGACGACCGACCGGGCGGGGACGAGGACGGCGGAGCGGTCGGCATCCACCACGATTTCGGCCTTCGCGAACGCGCCGGGGCGAAGCCTCCCGTCCCGGTTCGCCACCTCGGCCTCCACGACCAGCGTGCGGTTCTGCTCCTGGATGGCCGGGCTCAGGCGGACCACCCGGCCCGCGTGCTCCGCGGGATCCCCTTCCAGCCGGACCTTGACCGCCTGTCCCGCCCGGATGGAGGGCGCGTCCCGTTCCGGGACCGCCACCCGCAGCCGGAGCGGGTGGATGCGGACCAGACGGACCACCGGCGCGCCGGCGGCCAGGTACTCTCCCACCGAGGCCCGGCGCTCCCGCACGGCTCCGTCGATCGGCGCATGCAGCACCGCGTCGGCCAGCTGCTGGCGGGCCAGGGAGAGCGCGGAGCGGCGCTCGGCCAGCAGTTCCTGGCGGTTCCGGACCTCTTCGACGGCGGCCTGGTAGCGGCTCTCGGCGACCAGCAGCCGGGACACGGCCGCGTCGAACTCGGCCCGCGCGACGAGATCCTTCTCCCGGAGCATCGCCATGCGGTCGCGGTTCAGACCCGCTTCCCCGAGCACCGCGCGCGCCTCGCGGACCAGCGCCGTCTTGTCCGGATCGACGCGATCGTCCGCGCCTTCCGGCGGCAGCCCCAGCCCCGCCCGCACCTGGCGCAACGCGGCTTCGGCCTGTTCGACGCGGATCCGGAAATCCGTCGGGTCGAGGCGCGCGAGGACCTGCCCCTTCCGCACCGGGCTGCCGAGGTCGACCGCGATCTCGCTCACCCGGCCGGCGACCTTGAAGCCCGCGACGACCTCCTCGTCGGCGGCCAGCGTGCCGGTGACGGTCACCGTGCGCGGCAGCCGCGCCTCGGCCGCTTCGACGACGCGCACGGTCCGGGGAGTATCGGCCTTGGCGCGAGCCCCCGGGTGCGCGGCCGGTGTCTCCTTCTCGCAGGCGGCGCCCGTCATGGCAATCGCCGCGAACACCGCAAGTGCGGCCGCTCCCGATCCACGCGACATCCATCTTTTGCGCATAAGGAACAGATTACGCTCCTCTCCCGGTTTCCGGCAATAGCGGAGGCAGGACCGCCGGGAGATGCGGAACGCGCCTACGGCGTCGGATTCGAATTGAAAATATCCCGGAAACCGCTATCGAAGGATGCGAAGATCTCCAGGATCTGGGGATCGAAGTGCTCGGGCTTCGTGTTGTAATTGCCCCGGGTGATGATCAGGACCGAGGCATCATGCTGGAAGGGAGGCTTGTACGGACGCCGGCTCCGGAGCGTGTCGTACTTGTCCACGAGATACATGATTCTTCCCTCGATGGGGATCTCCTCTCCGATCAGCCCGAAGGGATACCCGCTCCCGTCCCATCGTTCATGGTGGGAGACGGCGAACTTCCTGGCGGAAACCAGGTACGGGTTGTCCGAGTTCCCGAGAATCCTGGCGCCGATGGTCGTGTGGGTTTTCATGAGCTCGTATTCCTCCGCCGTCAGTTTCTCCGGTTTCCGGAGGATCGAGTCCGGTATGCCGACCATCCCGATATCATGCATGGGGCTCGAGAACGCCATGATCCCCGCATCGATTCCGGAAATGCCCAGCCGGTTCGCGATCATTTCGGTGTAGCAGCGGACCCTTCTGCAGTGCGAGTGGGCGCCCTCGTCCCGGTATTCCGCGACCAGCGTCAACCGGTTCACGGTTTCCAGCAAGGCTTCGCCTGCCGGACCGTGGAAATCCCATTCCATGATTTGCGAAGGTGTGCTCATATCCCTTCCCCGGACGGTTTTCGATTGTCCCCGTTCCTATCGGCGTTGCCGCGCCTTTTCTTCAGGGCTTCCTGCACGCGGGAAGCCATCCGGGAAACGCAACATGCAGGTATGGGAAACTACGGCCCTTTTTCATCACGCCGCGGGCCGCCCGCATCCCTTCCCCCACCTCAGAGCTTCGACTTCACCTCCGGGTGGCACTCCTTGCAGGAGCCTTTGACCTTCTTGTTGTCCCTCATGTGACAGTTCTTGCACCGCATGTGCATGGCTTCCCGGAACGATGGGGTGTCCTTGTCCCCCTTGGCCGAGTGGCACTCGGAGCACTTCTCCTCGCTCCCGGGCGAGCTCATGTGGTGGCACTTCCGGCAGTCGCCGATCCGTTTCGCGTGTCCCTTGTGGTCGAACGTTACGGTCCGTTTCGGGTAGACCTTGAGAACGAGCTTTCCCGGCGGTTCCGCCCCCGCGACCAGGCCCGAGAAACAGAGCCCCGCCAGGACGGCGCCCGCGAACGTCACAATCCTTCTCATGCTCCCCCCCTGCATCCGCAATGGATTCATTCCCCGCGACCCGTCCCCCCTCCCATCGGTCCATCGATGGAAAGCGGGAACGCGGGATGCGGGCATTTTACCCCGATTTCCGCGGATTTCCGGTATAGTTTAATGGGTCTGCAGCTCCCCCGTACAGGAGGTTCGCCGTGGGAAAGAAACCGATGTCGCTGCTGGCGGTCGGGATGATCCTGGCCCTCGCCTCGGGCGGTTGCACCGTGATGGGAAGCACCTATGCGAAGAAAGTGGGCGAGGCGGAGGGCCTTGCCCGGGAACTGGCGGCTCTACAGCAGAAATACAAGGACCTTTCCGCCGAAAATGCGGCGTTGAATGCGCAGGTTGCCAGCCTGACCGAGGACCGGGACCGGCTGGCGGCCGACAACCTGAACCTGGAGAACGTGCTCCAGGCGAAATCCGATACCCTGACCGGCACGATCCTGGAGCTGCGGCAGAAAATCGCGGTCCTGGAAACCGAGAACCGGCGGCTCCGGCTGGAGATCGCCGACCTGCAGAAATCCCGCGAGGAGACCCAAAAGGCCAGCAAGACGTACGAAGACCTGATGGAAAAGATGAAGGGGGAGATCGCCGAGGGGCAGATGACGATATCGGAACTCAAGGGCAAGCTGACCGTCAACATGGTGGACGCCATCCTCTTCGACTCCGGCAAGGCGGAGGTGAAGACCGGGGGGCAGGCCATCCTGCAGAAGATCGTCTCCATCCTCGCGGACGTGAAAGACAAGTCGATCCGGATCGAGGGACACACGGACAACGTGCCGATCGTCGGGATGCTGGCGAAGAAATACCCCACCAATTGGGAGCTGTCCGCGGCGCGCGCCCTCAACGTCGCCCGCTACCTCCAGGAGCAGGGGATCGATCCCGCCAACCTTTCCGCGGTCGCCTACGGGGAGTACAAGCCGGTCGCGGCGAACGACGCCCCGGAGGGGAGGGCGAAGAACCGGCGGATCGAGATCATCCTGGCGCCGAAGGAATAAGGAAGCGATGGCAGCCGGTCCCAAGCCGGTCTCGGCATCCCGGCTGGCGCTGTCGCAGGTGATGACGCCGCTGGACGCAAACGTCAGCGGGAACGTCCACGGCGGCAACATCATGAAACTGGCGGACGAGGCGGCGGGGGTCGTCGCGATCCGCCACTCCGGGGGCAACGTCGTAACCGCTACGGTCGACCGGTTCGATTTCCACGCCCCGGTGTACGTCGGGAACCTGGTGACCGTAAAGGCATCGCTCAACTACGTCGGGCGCACATCGATGGAAATCGGCGTCCGCGTCGAGGCGGAAGATCTTCGGACCGGGAAAAAAACGCACACCAATTCGTGCTACATCACCATGGTGGCGATCGATGCGAACGGCAGGCCCGTCGAGGTCCCGCGGCTGATCCTGGAGACCGACGAGGACCGGCGCAGGAACCGGGCGGCCATTCTGCGCGTCCAGGAGCGTAAAAAAGGCAAGTGATCCCGATCGACCCCGTTCAGACCGGTTCCGCCATGATCCGCCTCCCTGGAAGCGCGCAAGAATACGCTCCTCCCTTGTTTTCTTTCCGCCGGATTGGATTACGATAGGAAGGAATGGCCTTCCCGTATCCCAGAGCCGTAGAAACCTGGAGGCGACTGGCGAAAGGCGAACTCCCCCGGGAGACGCTGCGCCTGCGGTCCCGGATCCTCGACCGGATCCGCGCGTATTTCCGCGCCCGCGGGTTTCTCGAGGTCGACCCGCCGATCGCCGTCCCGTTCCCGAACATCGACCCGAACGTCTATCCCGTGACCGTTTCGGATGCGGGCGGGCGGGCATCGCGGCGGTTCCTCCACACCTCCCCGGAGCTGTCGATGAAAAAGCTCCTCGCGGCGGGCTGCGGCAACATCTTCTACCTGGGCAAGGTGTTCCGGGACCGGGAAGGGTCCCCCCTCCACCATCCCGAGTTCACGATGCTGGAATGGTACCGGGTCGGAGAATCCGCGGATGCCGTGATGCAGGACGTGGAGGGGCTGGCGCGGGACCTGGCTCGGGAGATCCACGGCCGTGAGGAAATCCGGAGGGGAAACGGCGCCGTTTCCCTCGCCGGGCCGTGGACCCGGTGGGAGTTGTCGGACGCCTTCGGTGCTCTCCTCGGGGCCCCGATGGACGAGGAAGCCCCCCTGCGGGCGGCCCTCGCGAAGAAGGGCCTTCGGCCGGGAGCATCGGAATCCTGGGAGGACCTTTTCTTCCGCGCCTGCGTGGACGTGATCGAACCCGCCTTGCGGGACAAGGGGACGGTCTTCCTCACCGGATTCCCTTCCGCGCTCGCGGCGATGGCGAAACGGCGCGCGGGGCGCGAAGGAACCTGCGAGCGGTTCGAGGGGTATCTCTGCGGGGTGGAGCTCGTCAACGGATACGAGGAGCTGACCGATCCCCTCGAGCAGGAAACGCGCCTCCGGCAACTGGCCGACCGGCACGAGCATCGGACGGGGATTGCGCTTCCGGTCGACCCCGGTTTCCTCGAAGCGCTTCGCATGGGGCTGCCGCCCTGCTCGGGGGCCGCCCTCGGCGTCGACCGCATGGCGATGCTGCTGCTGGGAAAGGAAACCATCGAGGACGTCGCCCTCCGATGAACCGCCCCCGGGTCCTGCTGTTCCTGCTCTCCTTCGGCCACATGTGCACCGACATCGTGCAGGGGGCGCTTCCCGCGCTCCTGCCGTACCTCAAGGACCGGTTTTCCCTTTCCTACACGGTGACGGGGGCGCTGCTGCTCGCCGCCCACCTGACCTCTTCGGTGATCCAGCCGCTGTTCGGGTACGTGACGGACCGCAAGCCGTTCCCGGTCCTCCTGGCCGTGGGGTGCCTGGTCTCCGGCGCGGGCATCGCGCTCGTGCCGTTCTCCCCCGGGTTCGCGTGGCTCGTCGCATTCGTGATGTTCACGGGGCTTGGAACCGCCGCTTTCCACCCGGAGGGGTTCAAGGCGACCGCCTGCATCGCCTCCGTGAAGCGGGCGACGGGGATGTCCCTGTTCTCGGTGGGGGGAAACCTGGGGTTCTCCATCGGCGCTCCCGCCGCCATCTTCCTGGTCTCCCGGTACGGCCTGCACGGCGCCGCCGGGCTCCTGGCCCCCGCCGCGCTGGCGGGGGCGCTGTTCCTGCCCGCGCTGCCGCACATCCGCCGGCGGATCGCGGAAGTCGCCGAACGGCCCGCGCCGCCGGGCCGCAACGGCGTGGAACGTCCCCTCTACGCGGTATCCCTCATCGTGCTGATCGTCGTCTTCCGTTCCTGGACGCAGCTGGGCCTGGCCACCTACATTCCGTTCCTGTACCGCGCCGAACTATCGGAAAACCCCGATTTCGTCGCGATGCTGCTCTTCCTGTTTTTGGGCGCGGGGACGATCGGCACCCTTGCCGGGGGCCCCCTCGCCGACCGGATCGGGCACCGGAAGATGCTGTTCGCCTCGATGGCCCTCCAGGTTCCCCTCGTCCACCTGTTCCTCATCTCGAAGGGATGGCTCGTTTTCGCGCTGGCGGCCGCGGTGGGCGCCACCATCGTGTCGACCTTCTCGGTGACCATCGTCATGGCGCAGGAACTGTTCCCCCGCAGGATGGCGACGGCGTCGGGGGCGATCGCGGGTTTCGCCATCGGAACGGGGGGAATCGGCGTTACCCTTCTGGGGATGGTGGCCGACCGGTACGGCGTGCCCGCCGCCGCCCATCTCATCAACGTCCTGCCGGCGGCCGGCGCCCTGCTGGCGCTCGGCCTCCCCATCCCCTGGAAGCAGGCGCAGGAATTGGCATAGAATACCGGTTCGACTTCGACGCCGGCGGGCAAGGAGAACGCGGATGGGAGAGGAAGAAAACGGAAGCGGCAACGGCAGGGGAAGGTCCCGCCGGAAGGTCGCGCTGGGGATATTCGTCGCCGCATCCCTTGTGACGATCGTCTCCGGCGCATCCTACTGGTGGTACCGCCAGACCCACATCGCCACCGACGATGCGTTCGTGGAGGGGCGGATCCACCCCATATCCGCCCGCATCCAGGGGACGGTGGTCGAGGTGCTGGTCGACGACAACCAGCCGGTGAAGAAGGGGCAGCCGCTGGTCCGGATCGACCCGCAGCCCTTCGCCGTCCGGGTCGCGGCCGCGGAGGCGGCGCTGTCCTCCGCCCGCTCGGACGCCTCCGCCGCGCGATCGGACATCGAGGCCGCGAAGGAAGACCTTGCGGCGGCCCGCTCGCAGCTGGCGCAGGAGAAGGCGGCCGTCGAGGCCGCGCGGTCCCGGTCCGCCCTCGCCGCGGCCCGGCTCGCGCAGGCGCGCAGGGACGCGGAGCGCGCGAAGAGCCTGTTCGGCCGGCACTCCATCAGCCGCGAGCGGAACGAGAAGGTCCAGACGGATCTCGAGGTCGCCAAAGCCCAGGACGACGCGGCGAGGGAAGAGCTGCGCCTCGCCGAGGCCGCCGTCCCGACGGCGCAGGCGCTGATCTCCCAGCGGCAGGCGGTCATCCTGCAGCGGGAAGCCAAGACCGGCCAGCGGCGCGCCGACGTGAAGCAGAAGGTATCCGCGCTCGCAGAGGCGAGGCTGTACGCGGGGTACACCGAGGTCGCCGCCCCCGTGGACGGGTACATCACCCGCAAAAACGTGGAATCGGGACAGGTCGTCTCCCCGGGCCAGCTGCTCCTCGCCGTCGCCTCCCTTTCCGACGTCTGGGTGGTGGCCAACTACAAGGAAACCCAGATCGGGAAGATCCGCCCCGGCCTGCCGGTCCGCATCGGCGTGGACACCTATCCCGGCAGGAAGTTCAAGGGGAAGGTGGACAGCATCATGGCGGGCACCGGCTCCGCCTTCTCCCTCTTCCCCCCGGAAAACGCCACCGGGAACTACGTCAAGGTCGTGCAGCGGGTGCCGGTGAAGATCGTCCTCGACCGGGGGGAAGACACGGGCCACATCCTGCGGATCGGGATGTCCGTCGAGCCCACGGTGCTGGTCCCCTAGGCGAGAACCCCGATGAACGGAGGGGACCGGTTCGGCAACGCGGTCGGGGCGATGCGGGAGAGCAAGTGGATCGTCGCCGTCACCGTGATGCTCCCCACCCTGATCGAGATCATCGACACGAGCGTCGCGAACGTCTCCCTCGA
>PQAK01000196.1:23117-26945 GCA_003105225.1 Deltaproteobacteria bacterium
CACATCCGCGGGTCGCTCTCCGCCGGGATCGACGAGGCGGCGTGGGTCCTCACCTCCTACCTCGTCTCCAACGCCATCGTCATCCCGATGACGGGGTGGCTCGCCCGCACCTTCGGCAGGAAGCGGTACCTCACCTTCTCCGTCCTCCTGTTCACGGCGGCTTCGTTTCTCTGCGGCTCCTCCACGAGCCTGGGGATGCTCGTCTTCTTCCGCATCCTGCAGGGGATCGGCGGGGGCGCGCTCCAGCCGCTCTCCCAGGCGATCCTCCTCGAGTCGTTCCCGCCGAGGGAGCACGGGATCGCCATGGCCATCTTCGGCATCGGGGCGATGTTCGGCCCGATCGCGGGCCCGCTCATGGGGGGGTACATCACGGACACCCTCTCCTGGAGATGGATCTTCTACGTCAACATCCCGATCGGGCTGCTGGCCGTGTTCATGGTGACGCTCTTCATTCACGACCCGCATTACCTGAAGCGCACGGAGAAGGTGAAGGTGGACGCCTGGGGCATCGCGCTTCTGACCGTCGGGATCGGGGCGCTGCAGATCGTCCTGGACAAGGGGCAGCGGGAGGACTGGTTCCAGTCCGACTTCATCCTCGTGCTCTCGGCAGTCGCGGTCCTGGCTCTCGCCCTCTTCGTCATCGTCGAGATGTACGTCGCGGAGCATCCCATCGTCGACCTGCGGGCGTTCCGGAACGTCTCGTTCACCACCGGGAACGTGGTGATGTTCATCGCCTTCTTCAACCTGTTCGGGAGCATCGTCCTTCTGCCGCTGTACGCGCAGCTCCTCCTGGGATACACGGCGTTCCTCGCCGGGCTGGTGCTCTCGCCGGGAGGCGTCGCGACCCTGATCGTCATGCCGATCGTCGGTAAGCTCATCGTCCACCGCAATCCCAAGTACCTGTTGACGTTCGGGATCGCGGTGTGCGCCTTCTCCACCTACGCCATGTCCCGCTTCACTCTCGGGGCGGACTTCGCATCGCTGATGTGGCCGAGAATCTACCTGGGGATCGGGATGGGGTTCCTGTTCATCCCCCTCACGACGCTGACGCTCTCCTCGATTCCGAGGCCGCAGATGGGAAACGCCACCTCGATCTACAACCTGCTGCGCAACCTCGGGGGGTCCATCGGCGTGGCGTTCGCGACGACCATGTTCGTCCGGCGCGCCCAGCTCCACCAGAGCCACCTGTCGGAGCACCTCACCGGGTTCGACCGGACGTTTACGACCGCGGTCGAGGGACTGAAAGGCCTCCTCCTGGATCGGGGAATCCCCGAGGCGGCCGCGGGGCCCGCAGCGCTCCAAAGGATCTACGCCGGGGCGATCCGCCAGGCGACGGCCATGGGATTCAACGACGCCTTCTACGTCCTCTCGGTCCTCATGGTCTTCATCCTCCCGCTGGTTCTCCTTCTCCGGCGGCCCGCCCACCAGCAGGCGCCGCCCCCTCCGACCCATTGAATCGCGGCCGGTTCCCGTTGCGGTTTCGTCGCGGAAGGCAAGGCCTGCAACCGGCTGACGGGGACGGCCGAGGATCCTTTTTGACGCGGGCGGATTACGGTATACTTTAAGGATCGACGTCCCGTCGTCCGTCCATTCCTCCACCCGACCCGCCCCAAGGGAAATTCCGAGGTGAACCGCCCTTCGAGAAGGAGGAGATCCCCATGGCCACTTACATCATGCTGACCCGCCTGTCTCCCGAAGCCGTCAGTGAACCGAAGTTCTTCGAAAAGCTGGAAAGGAAGGTCGCGGACCGGATCCGCAAGAGCTGTCCCGACGTGAAATGGATCGGCAGCTACTCGGTGCTGGGCCCCTACGATTACGTGGACATCTTCGAGGCGCCGGACGGGGAAGCCGCGACCAAGGTCGCGCTGCTGGTCCGCTCCTTCGGGCACGGCGTCACGGAGACGTGGGTCGCCACCCCCTGGGACCGTTTCGTGCAACTCGCGAAAGAGGCCGCATAGCGGCGGGAGGATCCCCATGAGCATCCCGGACAGGCTGTCCCGGTTCCTGGAAGAGCGCAAGATCCCCTATCAAGCCTCCGCCCACCCCGAAGCCTTCACCGCGCAGCAATCGGCGCAGGCGGCGCACGTGCCGGGCCGCTCCTTCGCCAAGGCGGTGATGATCAACGCGGACGGGAAATTCTGGATGGCGGTCGTCCCCGCGACCGGCCGCGTGGACCTGGCGCGCCTGCGGGCGTGCCTGGGAATCCGGAAGGCGCGGCTCGCCAGCGAGGCGGAGTTCTCCCCCCTGTTCGCCGACTGCGACCTGGGGGCGATGCCGATCTTCGGCTCGCTGTACGGCATCCCCGTCCTGGTGTCGCACGAACTGACGGAGAACGAGGAGATCGCGTTCACGGCAGGAACCCACAGGGAGATCGTTCGCCTCCGGGTGAGCGATTACCTGGCCGCCGAGCAGCCCAGGGTGTGCGGGCGGGAGGCGATCCTGGCCACCGCCACCTGATCCCCGGCGTCCCTTAGGCCCGCCTGACCCGCCCGGATGCGCCCGCCGCCGCGGAAGCCCGGCGGGAGGCGCGGGCGCGACGCCTCCCCGCCCCGCTTGACGCGCAGCCGGGGGAACCCTATACTCCGCACCGACCGAGTACGCACCCGGTCGTGCCTGCCCGGGGCGCGTGAGGAGGAGCAAGAGCATGAATCCCTGCCTTCGGATCGCGGTCGCGGCGGCGGCTGCGGTCCTGCTGCTTTCATCCTGGAGCTCGCCCGGCCACGCGGGCGCCGACCCCGGCGCGGCGGCCGCGGCCGGAGACAACGTGGCGTGGGACCTGGACCAGGTCGTTCGGACCGCCGTCGCGCGCCACCCCCAGGTGAGCCAGGCCGATGCGGAGACCCAGGCGGCCGCGGCGCGGAAAGGGCAGGCGCAATCGCCCTACTACCCCGCCATCGACCTCGCAACGGGGTATTCCTATTTCAAGGGTTTTTCATCCAGCTCCGGGCGGAGTTTTACCACCGAGTCCCTCTCCGCGCAGGGGAGGCTCTCCCAAATCCTCACCGACTTCGGCCGCACCGGGGCCGCCGTCGGCCGGGCGGACGCCCTCCTGGCGTCCGCGAGGGAAACGGGGATATCGGTCCGCGAGGACGTGGCCTTCGTGGCGAAGGTCGCCTACTACAACGTCCTGCGCGCGCAGCGGATCCTCTCCGTCAACCAGGAAACCGTGCGGCAGCGGATCTCCCTGCTCCGGCAGGCCCAGGCGTTCTACGATGCGGGGATCCGGGCGCGGATCGACGTCGCCCGGGCGGAAGCCAACCTGTTCCAGGCGCGCGCGCAGCTCACCGGCGCGGAAAACGATCTCCGGGTGGCACGGATCTCGCTTCTCAACCGGATGGGGGTCGACGGCCCCAGGAACTTCGAAATCAGGGACACGCTCGCCACCGAGTCCGTCCCCGGCACGCTGGAGGAGTGGATCGGGACGGCGGAAGCCGTTCGGCCGGATCTCAAGGCGCTCGTGGAGCGGGAGCGGGCCGCCGGCCTGGCGCTGCGCGCCGCCAGGGCCGGGAATTACCCGGTCCTTACCGGGAACGGGGAATACGGCTATGCCGCCGAATCGCTGCCGCTCGAGCAGACCTACAGCTACTCCGTCCAGCTGTCGGTCCCCCTGTTCACCGGGTTCCTCGTCCGCGAGCAGGTTGCGGAGGCGCGGGCGAACCTCGACGCGGCGCGGTTCGCCGTGACCGACTTCCGGAGGCAGGTCCGCCTTCGGATCGAGCAGGCGGCCCTCTCCATGCGCGCGGCCTCCGAGCAGACCGAGGCCCGCAGGAAAGAGAGGGATGCGTCCGAGGAGAACCTCCGGCTGGCCACGGGGCGGTACGAGGTGGG
>PQAK01000196.1:27012-33155 GCA_003105225.1 Deltaproteobacteria bacterium
GACATCATCGAGATGATCGACGCCCAGGTGCAGATGGCGAACTCGGACACCAACCTGATCGGCGCCCTCTACGATTACAGCGTCACGATCGCCACGCTGCTCCGGGAGATCGGGCAGCGATGACCCGCCGGCGGGAGCGGGCGGTCATGTTAGGTAAGCTTCCTCTCCGAGGCGCTCTGCGCGTAGGCCGTGCGCGAGACGGGGAGCGCCGTGGACTGGCCGCGCGCGAGGACCCGCCCGTCCCCCCCGGTGACGGTCAGCTCGCAGACCATCGACTGCCTGCCCCGGTGGAAAATCCGGGACTCTCCGGTCACGACCTCGCCGGGATGGGCCGCCCGGATGATGTTCAGGCTCCACTGGACGCCGACGGCGTCGGTGACCGCGTTGACCGACAGGGCGAAGGCGGCGTCGGCCACGGCGAACAGCAGCGTCCCATGACCGATGTTGTGCGCGTTCAGGAACCGCTCCTCCACCTTCACCGACACCCGGGCGTACCCCTCCGTCGCCTCGAGCAGCTGCATCCCGAAATCCTGGATCAGCCGGTCCCCGTTCCAGATCTCCTCGATCCGTCCCATCTTCCCTCCCGCGCCGCTATCCCTTCCGGTACATCCGGGCATATTCCACGTAGTGGTCGGCGGTGACCCGGTTGGCCTCGGCCGACCCGTCCCCCAACGTCCTTACCACTTTCCCCGGGACGCCCAGGACCAGCGAATTCGGGGGGACGGCCGTCCCCGGGGCGACCACGGCGCCCGCCCCGATCACGCTCCCCCTGCCGATCACCGCGCCGTCCAGCACGACCGAGCCGATCCCGATCAGGCAGCAGTCCTCGATGACGCAGCCGTGCGCGTTCACCCCGTGCCCGATCGTGACGGAATCCCCGACGGTCACGGGATGCGTGGCGGTCACGTGCAGCGTGCAGTTGTCCTGCACGTTGGTCCGCTTCCCGATCCGGATGCGGTGGATGTCCCCGCGGATGACCGTGTGGAACCAGACGCTGGAGTCCTCCCCGATCTCCACGTCGCCGATGACCACCGCCCCGTCGGCCACGAACACGCTGGAAGGGCAGACGGGAGCGATCCCCTTGCACGGCAGCAGCACAGGCGCCTTCCTCCCGAAAAGGATTCCCGACATTGTACAGGCAGCGGGAGTCCCGCCGGTAGAAAAAGATCGGGAGACTCGAGGATCAGGGGAGCTCTCCGGCGCCCGCCCCCGTCCCCCGCATGCGCGGGCGCCTGCCGCAGGCCGGGCAGGATTTCATGCCGGCGAGCCGGTCCGCGTATTCCAGGAAGGTCGAGACGAAGGACGCATGGCTCCACGTGAGCGGGGACACGGAGAGCGGGGCGTTCGTATAGGGGTGGACCTGCTCGGCGAGGACGCCGCTTCGCAACGCGTGCGCCGCCACCCATTGCAGGATGTCCCTGGCGGGCAGCAGGTCGTCCGGGCGTTTCGCCCGCGCGATGTGCCACTGCGCCAGCCACAACGTGCAGACGAACCAGGGGTTTCCCGGAACGTTTTCGATGTCCTTGGTCACCTGGTGATAATAGTCGTTCTCGTACCGGGCCAGTCCGCCGACCTCCGTTTTGACCGTCAGCCGTTCCCGCACCGCCTCCATGGTTCGCACGATCCTCGGATCGTCGGGGGGGTACATGCCGAAATACCACAATCCGTAGAGGCTGGCGTCCAGGGTCGGATCGGCGTCGACCTCGCCGTCCCCCCGAGGGCTCAACGTGCGCGCGAAGCGTCCCAGGTCCGGCCGGTAGAAGTACCGGTCGGCCGCCGCCCGGATGGCGTCCGCGGCGCTTTTCCATTTCTGGGCGAGGTGCCCTTCGTTGAACCGGTAGGCGAAACGGGACGCGGCGACCAGCCCCGCCCAGGCCGCGGCCACGGTGAAGGCGTGCACCCCGTACCGCTCCTCCCACAGGTCGTAGCTGGGGTGCGGCAGCCCGGTCGACGGGTCGCGGTACGAGGCGATCCAGTCCGCCGCGCGCGCGACCAGTCCCCGGTACTTGTCCTTCGCCCATTCCACGTCCCGGAACCGGTCCATGTGCTTCCAGAGCGCCCACAGGACCAGCCCCGTCTCGTCCTCCTGGATCGGGAGCTGCTTCCCGTGCGCGCCCTGCCAGGGGTGCCAGGAGCTGGCGAGCGAGCCGTCCGGGTTGTATTTATGCAGGAAATACCCCTCCTTGGCGATCACCCGGTGGCAGAAGTCGAAGAAGGCCTGCGTGGTCTGGAAGTGGTCGGACAGGTCCAGCGCCCAGGCGGCAAGCGCCCCGTCGCGCGGCCAGACGTAGCTGTACGTGTCCCGGGCGAACTGGATGATGTCGTGATCGTTGGCCGCGGTGATCCCGCCGCCGTTGTCGATCTGGGTGCGCAGGATGAGGAGGCTCCGGCGGAAGCAGCCGACGAGCGCCTCCGGGATCTCCCCGAAGTCCCATTCCGACTTGTCGACCCAGAACTCCCAGTACGCGCGCGTCCGTCCCAGGAAGTCGTCCGGGCCGCGCCTCCGCACGTTCCGGTTGATTTCCGCCACCTCGTCAAACGTGGTCCCGACCGCCATCCAGTAGTGGAGGACGGCGGGACCGGCCGGTGACGTCGTCGTGGAAAGCATGACCGTGGAATCCACCGACCCCTGCGCGATCGGGTTCCCCTGGAGCTGCCCGTCCTCGGCATCCTTCCAGGTCCCCTCCTTCCCCAGGAACTCCTTGACGCCGGTCGCCCACTGGTCGATCCCGACCGCCATCCCCCGCGGGCCCTCCGCCTGGCCTTCATCGTCCTCGGCGACTTCCGGGGAGCGGCCGTTCCACTTCGCACCGTTGATCAGGAACCACCGCTTCCCCTTGTAGTGGATCAGGCAGCGCCGCTGCGGCTCGTAATACGCCGTGTCCCCCAGGGGATTCTCCAGGATGTGAAAATCGTGGTGGAAAAAGAGCCGGACCTCCCGCGGACGGCCCGAAAGCTCGTGGATGTCGAAACGCCGCACGAACAGGTTCATCGCCATGTCGACGGCGTCCGCGCACTCGATCCCCAGCTCCAGGTCGGGATGATGGAGGCTGACGGAGGTCACCAGGGTATCGGGCCCGTACCGTAGGTCGCGCACCCACCCGGGATCGTCGATCCAGCGGAAATGGCCGTCCACCCAGACCCCGAAGCGGAAGGCGTGCCCCTGCGCGTGATTCTCCTTGCCCACGTGCGGGAAATAGAGGTCCCGGACCTGGTACCGGGAGTCGAAGTTGACGAGCAGGGATCCGTTCCCCAGCGGCAGGTCTCTCGGCATCGGGAAAACCCCTTTCCTTTACCTTTGGATGCAGAATCCCGCATTTATCGGCAGGAATTCCGGGAATTCGACAAAAAACCCCGTTTTCGAGGGAACCGTTCCCTCCCGGCGGAGTCTAAAAAGAAAACGCGGCGGGGGATTGAATATTTTCCCTCCGGCTGCCGTTAAGAAAATTGAGAGGACACGGGCGAATGTTTTTTGTATACTGTATACAACGAACCACCGGAGGAACGACATGAGGCTCTACATGCTGCTGGCCATCCTGTCGGGGGTCATCATCGTGGAAGGGGTCGTCGTGGAGCTTCTCCATGTGCTGGAAAAAAGAGTGGCGAACACCGCGTTCACCCAGGTGATCGACCTCGGAAGGTACCTGAACCAGTGGATCCTGCCCATGATGGGATGGGCCGCCGCGGGAGGGGTCCTGATGAAGCTTGGGGAATCGTATCCCCTGGGGGGGCTGCTCACGATTTCCGGATCGGCGGTCTTCTCCGTGTTCCTCGTGGTATTCCTGATCTATATCACCTCCGATCCTCCCGTGGAGGCGCTCCCCGCGCGCTGAACCCGCTGCCGTACCGCCTCCCGTCGAATCGCGTTTGACACCGCCTCCCCGTCTTGCGACCATGGGAGTACCGCACCTCCCGCGGTTCCCGCACCGGCGAAGAAGAGTGGGGCCCCGATGAAAAAAGTCGCTCTCGACCCGAGGAAATGCACCGCCTGCCGGACCTGCGAGGTCCAGTGCTCCATCGCCCACTCCCGTTCCGGCAGCCTGGTTTCCGCCATCTTCGAATCCCCGCCGAGCCTCGCCCGCGTCCGCGTCTCCTGGACCCCCGGCCTCAACGTCCCCGTCCGGTGCGTCCACTGCGAAAACGCCCCCTGCCGTCTCGCCTGCCCCGTGGCCGCGATCGAGGAGGAGGCCGCCACCGGCACGGTGCAGGTCCGGCAGGAGCGGTGCATCGGGTGCTTCACCTGCCTCCTGGTATGCCCGTTCGGCGCCGTCCGGCTCTCCTTCGACCGGAAGAAAGCGCACAAATGCGACGGCTGCACGGAGCGGGTGCGGGACGGCCTGGCGCCCGCCTGCGTCTCCGGCTGCCCCACCCGGGCGCTCGAGTTTCTCGACTTCGACGAGATCGTCTCCGCGAAGATATCGGAGACCGCCGCGAGGGAAACCGCCGCATCGGCCAGCGCCGGGGCGGTCGATTCCCGCGGGCAGTCCCCCCTCGAACTCATCCTCACGATGCGGAAGGAGATGTCCCGTGGCTGACACGACGCGGTCGACCGACTACACGAATCCCGGGGACCGGGAACTCCTCCGCAAGGCGGAGCGGGAGAACCTCCCGCTGGGGGTCGACCGCCTGAAGGCCATGATGCCGCAGTGCGGCTTCGGGGAGCTGGGCAGCTGCTGCGTCCTGTGCTACCTGGGCCCCTGCCGGATCGACCCGTTCGACACCGGCCCGAAGCTGGGGGTCTGCGGGGCGAACGTCGACGTCATCGTCGCCCGGAACTTTCTCCGCGCGGCCGTCGGCGGCGCCTCCTCCCATGCCGGGCACGCGCGGGAGCTGGCCCTCCTGCTCCTCGAGGTCGCGGAGGGGAAAGCTCCCGGCTACGGGATCCGGGACGAGGCGAAGCTGCTCTCGGTCGCCGCGCGGTTGGGGATCCCGACGGACGGCAGGCCCGTGGCGTCCGTGGCCGGCGACGTCGCCCGCAAGGCGATCGAGGACTTCGGCCGCCAGGACGGCAAGCCGATGAACTGGATCCGCGGGCGATCCTCGCAGAAGGAAGTCGACAAGTGGGAGAAGCTCGGCCTCCTCGTCTCCAACCCGCACAACGAGATCGAGACCGCGATGCACCGGACCTCGATGGGGAACGACGCGGATCCGCTGAACCTGTGGGTGGCCACCCTGCGGATGGGGATGGTGGACAACTTCGCGGGGCTGATGCTGGCGACCGACCTCTCCGACATCCTCTTCGGCACGCCCTCCCCGAAGGTGGTCTCCGCCAATTACGCGGTGATCCGGGCCGGCGCCGTCAACGTCGCCTGCCACGGGCACAACCCGATCCTGGCCTCCAAGCTCGTGGAGTGGGCGGACAAGATGGAGGCCGAGGCGAAGGAAGCCGGCGCCGACGGCATCAACGTCGTCGGCGTCTGCTGCATCGGCAACGAGCTCGCCATGCGGTCCGGCGCCGCCTACGCCGGCCACCTGGCGCAGGCGGAACTGTTCCTCGCCACCGGGGCGATCGACGCCATGGTCGTCGACATGCAATGCATCTGGCCGGGGCTGACGACGATCGCGAAATGCTACAAGACGCGGTTCCTCACCACCGTGCCGTTCGTCCGGAACCCGGATGCCATCCACATCGAGTTCCGCACGGACAACGCCGACCTGCGCGCCAGGGAGATCCTCTCCCACGCCATCGCGGGGTTCCGGGAGAGGACCGCCGCCGGCCAGGCCGTCCTGATCCCCCGGGCAAGCTCGAAGATGCTGACCGGGATCTCGGTGGAGGCGCTCGTTTCCGTCCTGTCCGCCGCCAACGCGGCCGATCCGCTGGCGCCCGTGGTCGACGCCATCGCTTCCGGCGATATCCTGGGCGCGGTCGGGATCGTGGGCTGCCCGAACCCGAAGCTGCGCGCCTCCGCGATGACCGAGAGGCTGGCCGCGGAGCTTCTCCGGAACAACGTCCTCATCGTCACCACCGGGTGCGTGAACCACATCCTGGCCCAGGCCGGGTTCCTCACCCCCGAAGCCACGGAAACCTGCGCCGGCGAAACGTTGCGGAAGGTCCTCACGGCGCTGGGGAAGGCCGCGGGGCTGGGCGCCCCGCTTCCGCCGGTCCTGCACATGGGTTCGTGCGTCGACAACTCCCGGATCTA
>PQAK01000196.1:33280-41132 GCA_003105225.1 Deltaproteobacteria bacterium
TCCTCGCGGCGGGGATCCTCGTCCACGTCGCCCCTCCGCCGCGGGTGTTCGGCAGCCCGTTCGCGGTCCGGCTTCTCACCGAAACGCTGCCCGGCATCAATGGCGGGAAGGTGCTGGTCGAAACGGACCCGGTGCGGGCGGCGGCCGGGATCCTCGGGCACATCCGGGCGAAGCGGCAGGCGCTCGGGCTCCCGCTCCCTTGAGGGGCGGGGGAACGGGGCCGCCGGAATGGAACGCGTCCTGATCGTCGGGAACGGATACGCGGGGCTCCAGGCCGCGAGAACCCTGGCGCGGGAAAAAGCGCTGTCCGTGACGATGGTTTCGGCGGAAGACTGCCCCGCCTACGTGCCGCACCTGCTGCCCGAACTCGCCGCCGGCAGAATGGAAGCCGGCGACCTCTTCCTGCCGCGGGGCGGCGAAGCCGGGGCGACGGAGATCGCTTTTCGCCCCGGCGCCCGGGTGAAAAAACTGTTCGCCCGGAAGCGCGCGGCCCTCCTTTCCAACGATGAAACGATCGCGTTCGACAAGGCGCTGGTCGCCACGGGCGCGTCTCCCTGGATCCCGGAAAACCTGGAGCCCCTGCTCGCGCAATGCGGGAACGTCGTCGCCCTGAAGCGGCTCTCCGATGCGATCGCGCTCCGGAACTCCCTCGACGGGGGGGCCAGGGACATCGTCATCATCGGCGCCGGCAGGGTCGGCATGCTGCTTGCGGAAGCGCTGAAGGACCGCGGGGCGGCCGTATCCATCGTAGAGATCGGACCGCGGATCCTGGCGACGATGCTCCAGCAGGACGTGGCCGAACGGCTGCATCCCGTGCTCGAGAAGCGCCGCCACCTGCGACTCCACACCGGGACACGGATCGCAAGGTTCGGCATCGACGGCGGGAAGGTCCGCGAGGTCCATCTGGCCGACGGCGCCGCCCTCCCCTGCGACGTCGTCGTGATCGCCGCCGGCGTTGCCCCGAACACGGGATTCATGGAGGAGACCCTCCCTGCCGCGGGGGGTCTGGCCGTCGATGATCGGATGGAGACGGCGGCACCGGGAATTTACGCGGCGGGGGACGTCGTCTTCTTCGAAACCGTAACCGGGAAGAAGGAGCCCGGCCAGCTCGTCGTCAACGCGAGGACGCAGGGGGAGGTCGCCGCCAGGAACATCGCGGGCCACAACGTTGCCTGCCCCCCGATGTTCACGGGGAACGTCGTGAAGCTTGATCCCGTCATCGCCGCGCGCATCGGGGACATCGACGGGACGGACCACGCCGATTTCACGGTGCAGCGGGATTTCGTCCGGGCGACCCGGAACGGAAGCACGGTGACCGGTCTCCAGATGATCGGCGACCCGGAAAGCCTGCGGGGGCTCGTCCCGGCGGTATTGAAAAGGTTCCGGCCGGAGGACATCGCCGACCTGTTCCGCGGCCGGTCGGACCTTGGCCTCGCGCCGCTCCTGCTGTCGAGAGGCTACGCTTGGGCCTGAGGGTCGCGGTCGGCGGCAAGGGCGGCTCCGGAAAGACCACGGTTTCCGTCCTCCTGGCGAAGGTCTTGGCGGAAGACGGCCAGAAGGTCCTCCTGGTCGACCTGGACTCCGACCCCAACCTCGCGAACGCGCTTGGAATTCCCCCCGCCGCGGCGTCTCCCCTCGTCCACCGAAGGGACCTGGTCGCGGAGCGGACCGGCTCGACCGGGGAGCCGGGCGGGATGTTCATCCTGAACCCCCGGGTGTCGGACCTCATCGGGACCCACGCCGTTCGATGCACGGACCGCGTCGCCCTCCTGCCCATCGGCGCCATCGAGGCCGCCGGGGAAGGCTGTTTCTGCCCCCAGACCGCCTTCGTGCGGGCACTTGTCCGCAATCTCGTACTGGAAAAGGACGAATCGGTGATCCTCGACCTGGAGGCAGGGCTGGAAGCGTTCGGGCGGTCGGCCGTCGAGGGGCTGGACCTGCTGCTCGTCGTCGTCGAGCCCGGGATGCGCTCCGTGGAAACGGCGAAGCGCATTCTCGGCATGGTCCCGGCGCTGGGCATCCGGAACGTTCGGATCGTCGCCAACAAGATCCGGGCGGGCAGCCGGCCCGCGCTTTTTCGACGGCTGGCGGAAGAGCGCCTGACCGCCGACATCACGCTCGGCTACAGCGAGGAGCTGGCCCTCCGGGACCTGGAGGGAGGGTCGATCTTCCGCCATGCGGACGCGGAATTCGAAAAGGGAGCACGGACCGTCCTGGGATCGTTGTAATCGGCCTCCCCCCCTGCCGGCAGCCGAAACCTTTGCCTCTCCGGAAAAATCGTATGGGTGGGGAAAGGAGGCCGCCATGTTGAGAAAAGCCTATTTGAAAAAGCTGGAATCCAGGCTGGAGGATTGGGTGGACGAGATCTCCCGGATTCGGGGGGAGGCGGAAAAAGCGAAGGCGGACATGAAGATAACGTACCGGGAGCAGCTGGAGGTGCTTCGATCCAGGCAGGAGCGGGCGCTGGAACGGATCCGCGAACTGCGCGATGCGGGGGCCGGCAACTGGGGAAAATTCAAGTCGAGCGCAGAGGGAGCGGTGGAGGACCTGAAAAAAGCCGTCGAGGACGCGATCGCCAAGCTGCGGAAGAGCGCATGACGCAGGGCGGGCAGCGCGGCGGCATCCCCGCCTATCGGGGGCGGGAACGCGCCGTGCGCCGGCGCAGGTACCCCTGGAACTGGTCCATGTAGGTATAGACGACCGGGGTGAGATACAGGGTGACCAGCTGGGAAAAGAGCAGCCCGCCCACCACGGCGACGCCCATGGGCCGGCGGGCCTCGGCTCCCGCGCCGATGCCGACCGCGATCGGGAGCGTCGCCATCAGCGCGGCCATCGTGGTCATCATGATGGGCCGGAACCGGATGAGGCACCCTTCGTAAATCGCGTCGTGCGGGCTTTTCCCCTCCGTCCGCTCCGCCTCCAGCGCGAAGTCGATCATCATGATGGCGTTCTTCTTGACGATCCCCACCAGCATGATGACCCCCACGAAGGCGTAGAGGTTCAGATCCATCCGGAACAGCAGGAGCGCCAGCAGCGCCCCGAATCCCGCGGAGGGGAGCCCGGAGAGGATCGTCAGCGGGTGGATGAAGCTCTCGTAGAGGATCCCCAGCACGATGTAGATGACCAGGATGGCCAAGAGCAGCAACATGCCCAGGCCCTTCAGTGAGGCCTGGAACGCCTGGGCCGTCCCCTGGAAACTCGTGGTAATCGTCGCGGGAAGGCCGGCGCGGGCGACCTTCCCCACCGCCGCGACGGCGTCCCCCAGGGCGATCCCGGGCCGCAGGTTGAAGGAAATCGTCACGGACGGGAGCTGGCCCAGGTGGTTCACCAGCAGGGGACCCACGCCGGGCGTCCGCTTCGTCACCGCCGCCAGCGGCACCAACATCCCCGAGGCGGAGCGCACGTAGAGCCGTGACAGCGCGGCGGGCGCTTCCTGAAAACGGGGCAGCAGCTCCAGGATGACCTTGTACGTGTTCGTCGGGGTGAAAATCGTCGAGATCTGCCGGCTTCCGTAGGCGCTGAAAAGGGCGTCCTCGATCTGCTGCGCGGAGAGTCCCGTCACCCTCGCCACGTCCCGGTCGATCTCCACGTTGACCTGCGGGTTCGCGATCTGGAGGTCGCTCGTTACGTCCTGCAGCCCGGGAATCTCCCGCATTTTCGCCTCGAGAACCGGCGCCATCCGGTAGAGCTCCCGGGTGTCCGTCCCCTGCAGCGTCAGCTGGTACTGGCTCTTCGTCAGCTGTCCCCCGATGCGGATCGGGGGGAGGTTCTGGAGGAAAGCGCGGACCCCCGGGACGTCGGACAGCTTGGGACGAAGGTCCTGGATGACCTCGTCGGCGCCCTTCCGCTCCTTCCTGGGCTTCAGGAGCAGAAAGATCCGGCCGGAGTTCGAGGCGATGTTCGGCCCGCTGGGCCCGATGCTGGAGATGTAGGCGCCGACGTTCGGGTCGGAGCGGACGATGCGGGCGACCGCCTGCTGGTGGCGCGCCATGTCGTCGAAGGAGATCCCCTGGGCGGCCTCGGTGAATCCGAAGATGGCCCCCGTATCCTCGTTCGGGAGGAACCCCTTCGGCATGACGATGAACAGGTAGACCGTGGCCGCCAGCAGGACGGCGGACAGGAGGATCGTGGCCGGCCGGTGCCGCAGGACCCTGGAAAGGGACCAGTCGTAGGCGCCGACCATGGCGTCGAACACCTTCTCCGACCTGGCGTAGAGCCGCCCGTGCCGCTCCGCCGACGGGGGACGCAGGAACCGGCTGCAGAGCATCGGCGTCAGGCTGAGCGAAACGACCCCCGAGACGAGGATCGCCGAGGTGATCGTCACGGCGAATTCGTGCAGGAGCCTTCCCACGACGCCCCCCATGAACATCACGGGGAGGAAGACCGCGGCCAGCGACAGCGTCATCGACAGGATCGTGAAGCCGATCTCCTTCGATCCGTTCCGGGCCGCCTCGAGGACCCCCTCGCCCCGTTCCATGTGACGGACGATGTTCTCCAGCATGACGATCGCGTCGTCCACCACGAAGCCGACGGACAGGGTCAGCGCCATCAGCGAGAGGTTGTCCAGGCTGTACCCCAGCACGTACATGACGGCGAAGGTCCCCACGATGGACAACGGCAGGGCGAGGCTCGGGATCACCGTCGCGGAGAGGTTGCGCAGGAACAGGAAGATCACCAGGACCACCAGGAAGACCGCCAGGATCAGGGTGAACTTGACGTCGCTCACCGAATCCCGGATCGAGGCGGACCGGTCGTACAGGACCGCGAGGCTCACCGAAGGCGGGATCGCGGTGCGCAGCGCCGGGAGGAGCGACCGGACGCTGTTCACCACTTCCACCGTGTTCGTGCCGGGCTGGCGCTGGATCGCCAGGACGATGGCGCGGGTGTCGTTGTACCAGCTCGCCACCTTGTCGTTCTCCACGCTGTCCACGACGGCGCCGATATCCTCGAGGCGCACGGGCGATCCGTTCCGGTACGCCACCACGAGGGGACGATAGGCGGCCGCGTCCAGGAGCTGGCCGGCGGTCTGCACCGTGAAGGCCTGGCGGGGGCCCTGGAGGACCCCGGTGGGCAGGTTGACGTTCCCCTGTTCGATGGCGCTCTCGACCTCGTCGATCCCGATCCCCCGGGCGGCCATCGCGTCCGGATCCACCCGGACCCGGACCGCGTACTTCTGCGATCCGAAGACCTGCACCTGGGCGACGCCGCTGACCATGGAGATCCGCTGGGCGATGAACGTCTCCGCGTACTCGTCCACCGCCGAGAGCGGCAGCGTCGGGGAACTCAGCGCCAGGTAGAGGATCGGCTGGTCCGCCGGGTTGACCTTCTGGTAGGAGGGCGGCGTCGGCATGCCGGGGGGAAGCTGCGGGGCCGCCTTGGTGATCATCGCCTGGACGTCCTGGGCGGCGGCGTCGATGTTCCGGTCCAGGGCGAAGGTCAGCGTGATCTGGGTGAGCCCCAGCCCGCTGCTGGAGTTCATCGAGTCCACCCCGGCGATCGTGGAGAACTGCTTCTCGAGCGGCGTGGCGACGGAGGAGGCCATCGTCTCGGGGCTGGCGCCCGGAAGGTTCGCCGTGACCAGGATCGTCGGGAAGTCGACGTTGGGAAGGTCGCTCACCGGCAGCTGCTGGTACCCGAGGATGCCGAACAGCAGGATCGCCAGCATCACCAGGGTCGTCATCACCGGGCGGCGTATGAAGAGCTCCGTCATGCGCGCGCCCTCAGCCGCCGAGCCCTTCCTTGACGTCCACCCGGGATCCGGGAACCAGGCGCAGCTGCCCGTCGGTCACCACGCGCTCGCCCGCCTGGACCCCCTTCTCGATGACGGTTTCGGCGTCCACGGTCTCCCCCGGGACCACGGGGCGGGATTCCACCGTCAGGTCCTGCCGCACGACAAAGACATATTGCCCGGCCTGCCCGGTCTGGACCGCCGGTGCGGGCACGAGAACGGCGCCGGTCTTCGTCGTGAGGATCAGCCTCACGTTTACGAACTGCCCCGGCCATAACCGCCGGTCCTTGTTGGGAAACGTCGCCTTGAGCTGGATCGTCCCGGTCGCGTTGTCCACCGCGTTGCCGATGAAGGTGAGGGTCCCCCGGGCGGGCTCTCCTTCCTCCCCTGGGGCCGCCGCCTCCACCGGAAGCGCTCGCTCCTCCCGGTATTTCCGGATCCCGGGCAGGTTCCGCTCCGGCACCGAGAAGGTGACGTAGATGGGAGCGACCTGGTGGATCGTCACCAGGGAGGTGTCGTTCGCCTTGACGACGTTCCCCTCCTTGACGAAGAGGTTCCCGGTGCGGCCTCCGACGGGGGAATGGATGAAGCAGTAGCCCAGCTGGACCCGGGCATTTTCCACCACCGCCCTGTCGGCGTTCACGGTGGCCTCCAGGGCGGCCGCGTTGGCCACCACCTGGTCGTACTGCTGCTTGGGGACCAGGTCCTTCTCGATCAGGAAGGCATACCGCTGGACGTCCTTTTCCGCGTTCTCCTTCAGCGCAACGTCCCTGGCCAGGGCCGCCTCGGCGGTTTTGAGCGCCGCCTCGTACGGCCTCGGATCGATGACGAAGATGAGGTCCCCTTTCTTGACGTCCTGCCCTTCCCGGAATCCCGCTTTCGTGATCTGCCCGTTCACCATCGTCTTGACGGCCACCGTGGAATACGCCTCCGCCGTGCCGATGGCGCGCAGCCGCACCGGCACGTCCTTCCGGACCGCAACGGCCGCGGTGACGGGTACGGCGGGCGGCTGCACCCGCGGCGCGGCCTTCGAGCCGTCCCCCGAGCATCCCGCGAGCAGAAGCAGGCAGAGACAGAAAATCACCGGCGGGCGCATTCCCTTCCGGACCTGCTCACCCATCGCCATTCCCTTCACCCCGGCCGGGACAGTTCCTTGAGGAATTTCCTGATTCTCCGCGCATTGGTCCCGACGTCGCTCACGCCGACGCGGGACACCGAGCGCACGTCCACCCTGCTGCCCTGCCCGGCCGCCGCGATGCGGACGACGACATCGTCCTTGAAGCCGAACCAGAAGGTGGTGTCGGTCGCCTCGATACGCCCTTCACCGGCGTTTGCGTCCACGAGCTTCCATCCGAGGCGGCGCGCCGCGGCCACCGAACGTTCGAATGCCGGACCCGGGGGAACCTCGAGCATGAGCGAGCGCAGGTCCGGGTAAGCCGCATGCTGCTTTTGCGCCAGCTCCGGCCCGCCGTACTCCGTGGAGTTCGGCGCATCTTTCCGAAGCGAAAGCACCGCGGCGAATCGGGGCGGATCCTCCGTGTCCGTGGTGATGTCATGGATCGCGGGGACGTGCCTGGCGTATCGCGCCCAGCTCCAGGGCACCCCGAACGCCGTCGCGCCCAGGAGAACGCCGGCAGCGGCCGCAACGAGCCCGCCGCGGAGGGATCCCCGCCACGCCATCACGCCTCCCGCAAGGGAAACCGCGATCGCAACCGCCCCCCCGTACGCTGCGTATCTCAAGACAGCGAAACCCGTCCGGAAGTGCCAGAACCCCCAGCGGGTCCCCAATCCCGCCGCGACGATCGACAACGCGGCAATGAGGCCCAACAGGAGGCCGGCAACCGCACCCCGTCCTTTCATGGAAACCTCCGTTTCCTATTGGAGCGAATCCCTTCCGGGGGGGTTTCGCCGGCGGCAGGCCGGCGTCCCCACGCCGCCTCATGAATCCCTCTGCTGGAGTTTGTCGGTATCGGAACGGCAGGCGCGTGGAGAGGAAGAATTCCGCGAATCGGGGACGGCCGGGACCTATACTCCCGAACCGGCTTTCCGATCGACGCCCGCGGCGAGCTTGTTGATCATGTCGGCCTGGACCGCGGCGCCGAACCCGTTGTCGATGTTCACCAC
>PQAK01000197.1 GCA_003105225.1 Deltaproteobacteria bacterium
AAAACAGGGTTTTGGAATTATGGACATTTCCCACACGAAATGCAAGGCAGAAGGTCCGCACGGGCACGCGGATGCCGGCTGCGCCGCCTCGGAGGGGGACTCCGGTCGTGGCTAGTCGCGCGACGGAGGGGGGCGGTGAGGCTACAGGATGTTCGCGGCGAGCTCCGCCAGGGGGGAGCGCTCGCCCTTGACGAGCAGGACGTGCCCCGCGATCGCCTCGCCCTTGAACTTCTCCACCGTGCAGGAGAGCCCGTTGCTCGCCGAATCGACGAAGGGGTTGTCGATCTGGTACGGGTCGCCCGTCAGGACCACCTTGCTGTTCTCCCCCGCCCGGGTGAGGATCGTCTTCACCTCGTGCGGGGTCAGGTTCTGCGCCTCGTCCACGATGATGAACTGGTTGGGGATGGAGCGGCCGCGGATGTAGGTGAGCGGCTCGATCTCCAGGATCCCCAGGTTCATCAGCTCCTGGTACCCGCGCACGCCCCCCTGCCGCTTCTTCCGGTTGAACCCGAACAGGTATTCCACGTTGTCGAAGATCGGCTGCATCCAGGGCTTGAGCTTCTCCTCCACGTCCCCCGGGAGGAACCCGAGGTCCTTCCCCATCGGAAAGACGGGACGGGAGACGAGCATCCGCTGGTACACCTCCTCGTCGGAGGTCTTGCGAAGCCCGGCCGCGATCGCGAGAAGGGTCTTCCCCGTCCCGGCCTTCCCCGCCAGCGTGACCAGCTTGATGGAATCGTCCAGCAGCACGTCCAGGGCGAAGTGCTGCTCCTTGTTGCGCGGGCGGACCCCCCAGACGTCCTCTTTGAAGGGGGGAAGGGGGCGCACCCTCTTCCGTCCGGCGTCGTACCGCCCGAGGGCGGAAGCGTGCGACGTCCCGTCCCGAAGGACGAGGAACTCGTTCGGAAGCAGGTCTTCCCCGCCCGGAGGCGGCGCGCTCTCCCCCGCCGCGTAGAACGCGTCGATCCACCCCTTTTCGACCTCCACGTCCCGGAACCCCTTGTAGAGCTCCTCGATCTCGACGCGGCCGCTCTCGTAATCCTGCGCGCGCAGGCCCAGCGCGTCGGCCTTGATCCGGAGGTTGGTGTCCTTGGAGATGACCACGACGGGCAGGTCCTTCTCCCTGGCGCGGACGCTCAAGGCCACCGCCAGGATGTGATTGTCCTCCTTCCCCCCGAAGAGCTCCGCCGGAAGCAGGGAGGCCCCCTCGGCGCCGAAGGCGACCCGCAGTTCCCCCCCGTTTCCGATGGGGATCCCCTCGGACAGGCTCCCCTCCTCGCGCATCTTGTCGATGTACTTCGACACGGTCCGGGCGTTGCGCCCGAGCATGTTCAGATCCTTCTTGAAGTGGTCGAGCTCCTCGATCACCGTGATCGGGATCACGACGCGGTTGTCCTGGAATTTGAAGATGGCGTTGGGATCGTGCAGGAGGACGTTGGTGTCCAGCACGAAGTTCTTGATCATCACTTGAGCTCGGCCAGCTTCTGCCGCGCCTGCGAAGCGGCCGCGGACTTGGGGTATTTCGACTGGACCAGCTCGAACAGGATGCGGGCGTTCTTCCGGTCCTTGAGCGCCAGGAAGGAAAGCCCCTGCTTGTACATGGCGTCGGGCGCCTTGTCCCCGCCCGGGTACTTGTCGACCACGTCCTGGAACGAGAGGATCGCGTTCTCGTAATCCTTCTCCGCGTAAAACGTCTCCCCCTTCCAGTAGAGCACGTTGGGCAGCAGGCGATGACCGGGATATTTCGACGCGAATTCCTGGAGGACCTGCCGTCCCTTGCGGGCATCCCCGCCCTTGATGACCCCCAGCGCGTAGTCGTACATCTCCTCCGGGCTCTTCCAGTTCTGCGGCGGCGGGGCGGGACCGGCCAGAGGGGCGGGGGAACCCCCGGCCTTCTCCTCGAGCGCCGCCACGCGGCGGGAGAGCTCGTCCACCTTGGAAAGCTTCGCCCGGATCTCCTGGAGCGCCTGGTCCTGCTCGACGGTCTTGTCGTTGAGGCGGGAGATGTCCTTCTGCAGCTGCACCTTCATCTCGTCGGCGCGCGTCATCGCGGCGACCTGGTCCGATTTGACCTGGTCGTACGAGGCGGACAGGTCGGCCACGTTCTTCTGCAGGGAGGGGACCTCCCCGCTTTCCACGCGTCCCGGGCCGGAGGAAGGAGCGAAGGCCGCGGAAGCCTTGGCCGCCGCGACCTCCTTTTTCAATCCTTCCATCTCTTCCTGGAGCCGTACAAAGGATCCGGTGTCCGCAACCGCGCACCCCCCCGCAAGGGCCGCCAGGCACAGGAGCGATACGATGATTCCGGGTTTCATGCGGTCCCTACTTCAGCACGAAGTGCGCCCGGCGGTTCTTCGCCCAGGCCGCATCGTTGTGTCCCGGGTCCACCGGCTTCTCCTTGCCGAAGCTGACCGTGGAGAGGGCCGACGCCGGGACGCCGAGAGACGCCAGGTAGGCCCGCGCGCTTTCGGCGCGCCGGTCCCCCAACGCCATGTTGTATTCGGCGGTGCCACGCTCGTCGCAATGCCCTTCGATCTGCAGCTTCGCGCCCTTGTTCTTCTTCAGGTAGTCCGCCACCTGCGAAAGGACCGGCCTGGCGTCCTCCCGGATGAACGACTTGTCGAAGTCGAAGTGGATGTCGGCGAACGCGGACGGCATCTCCTTGGTGACCGCCGCCCCCGCCTCCGCGGCGGCCATCTGCTTCCCTGCGGCGGGCGACTCCGGCTTCACCGGTTCGGAAACGATCCCCCCCGGAGGTTGCTGCCCGGATGGAGCTGCGGAGGGAGCGCCGGCGGTCTCGGACGATTTCACCGCCTGTTTCTTCGCGCATCCCAGGGCGAACACCATCATGACCGCCAGCATCGCAGCACCCAGCTTCCAGACCCCTCTTTTACCCATTCCCCTACTCCTTTCGTGAGATAGATGGACGAACAACATCGGAATCAAACCCTGTTTCCTTGGAGATCATCGGCTATCTTCGAGGAGACCATGCAGGCGAACCCAACCCGCCAAGCCCCGATAACAGGCTTTTCCCCCACCTGCCATCTGCGGAGATTATTTTCAGCTCAGAATATCCCTTTTTCTGAAAGGTGTAAACCAAGTACCTCCCGTCGGGGGAAAAGGAGGGGTCGGAGCAGTCGCCGTCCGCGGATGCCAGGAGCTGCTGGTCGGATCCGTCCGGTTTCACGGTGTAGATCGAAAACCTTCCCCCGGACTGGGACGTGAAGGCGATCCGGTCGCCGGCGGGAGACCAGGAGGGCGAGGTGGAGTATCCCCCCGCATGCGAGATCCGCAGCTCCTTTCCGCCTCCCAGATCCCTGACGTATACCTGCGGCGCGCCTCCCCGGTTGGAAACGAACGCGATTTTTTTCCCGTCCGGGGAAACCGAGGGAGATACCAGGATCCCCCACCCGCCCATGATTTTTTCGGGGCGGGAACCGTCGATGTGCACGCGGTAGATCTCGGAGTTTCCCCCCGTGCTGACCGAAACGAAGAGGGCGTTGCCCGCGGGAGTGAAGCTTCCCGGGGTTTTCGTGTTCCCGAACTTCACCACCGGGCGCTCCGAGCCGTTCTGCAGGTTGCGCAGGTAAATCGCGGGTACGCCGGTCTTGAAGGAAGTAAAGGCCAGCTGGTTCCCGTCCGGGGACCAGCGCGGAAACAGGTTGAAGCTCCGGTTGTCCGTGACCTTGCGGATCTCCTGCCCGTCGAGACCGACGACGTAGATCTCCTTGCCCCTGCCGCCCTTGGGCGTCGCGGTGAAAGCGATCTCCGTGTCGAAGATCCCGCGGACGCCGGTGAAGGCATAGAGGATTTCGTTGGCGAACCGGTGGGCGATCGTACGGTAGCTCTTGGCCGGCCCGACGTACCGTTTTCCCGCCATCATGTTCCCCAGGGTCGAATCGTACAGCCGCATCTCCACGGCGACCTGGTCCCCGCGCGCCTCCGTTTTCCCGATGACCACCGCCTCCGCGCCGATCATCTTCCAGTCGGGAAAGGAAAGCGGCTTCCCGGCGAAGTGGGCCGGGAGGATCCGTTCGAGGTAGGAGGCCGGGGGCAGGACCTCGAACAGGGAGGTCATCCGCAGGTCGTCCGCGATCACCTTCGGGACCGCGGCGGAGAGCGACGGATCGCCGGAGGCCGTGACCAGGTCCGGCAGCGCGACCGGCATCCGTTTCCCGCCGGGCGCGTTGATGTCGATATACAGGATGGCGCCGCCCGCCCGCGGGGCCAGAACGACCGCAAGGGCCAGCAGCAGCGACAGGCACGTGCGCTTCACGAATTCCCCCCCTCTCCGTAAAAACGGAAGCCGACCTCGTAGTAATCCTCCCCGCCGCGGAGCTGCTCGGGCGGCACCGGAAGCGGGCTCGCCTTCTGGATGGCGCGCCGCACGGAATCGTCGAAGTACGGGTTCCCGGAGACCTTCTCCATCCGGACGTTGGAGACCCGGCCGTCCTTCTCGATGGTGATCCGCACCTGGACCGTCAGCTTCCCCGCTTCCTGCTGCGCCAGGTCCGGGACGGTCCAGTTCGCGCGGACCTTTTCGTCGAGCGCGCGGGCATAGGCCAGGATCTCGGGAGCCACCCGCGCGGTCCCTGCCGCGCCCGGCATGCCCGCCGCGGCGGACCGCGGAGCCCCCTTCGGCGGCGTCCGCACGCCGGACAGGTCGACGCGGTGCGCCACCCGCTCCCCGATCCCCCGCACCGCGGACCGGATCGCTTTCTCCCGCTGGATTTCCTCCACCGCCTGCCGGACCTTCGCGCCCGTCGCGCGCTCCTCCCGCATCTTCCGGATCTTCTCGGAGAACTCCCGCTCCGCCGACGGGGGAATCTCCCGCGCCTTCGCGCTCCGCGGGGCCGGCGCACGTTCCTTCTTCGCCGCCGCGGGGGGGCGCCCGGACCGGTCCCTGGACCGGGATGCGGAAGCCTTGCCCCGTTCGCGCGCCGCGGGGGGCGCAGGGGCCGGCGTCGCCGCGGGCGGGGCGGGGGCGAATTGCCCGCCTCCGATCAGGTCGACGACGGCCACGGGGGAAATGCGGGCGGGTGGAACGCGCAGGGAAACCCAGGCGGCGCTGATGAAAAACATCACGACATGGAGGGCGGCCGAAAGGGCCACCATCTTCCGGAAGAGAGGGTCCCTCGGCTCCATGGCCAGGGAGGCGGCGGCGGTCACCGTCTACCGCTCGAGCGGTTCGGTGACCATCCCCAGCTTCTCGACCCCGGCGTTGCGGACCTCGGCGATGACCTTCACCACGAACCCGTAGGGCACCGCCCGGTCGGCGCGGAAGTACACCTGCCGGTCCGCGCGCCGCGTCATGATGGCGGCCAGGGTGGTATGGAGACGGTTGAATTCCACCGGCTGCTTCCCGATGAAGATCCGGCTGTGCATGTCGACGGTGACGACCAGGCGCTCCTCGTCGCTGCGCATCGCCTTGGCGCTGGCCTGGGGGAGGTTCACGTCGACCCCCTGCGTCAGCATCGGCGCGGTCACCATGAAGATGATGAGGAGGACCAGCATCACGTCCACGAGGGGCGTGACGTTGATTTCGGCCATCATCCGCCGGTCCCCGCTTCTTCTTCCGGTAAAGGCCATCGCGCTATACCTTGTCGATGTTGCGCTCGAGGAAGTTGAGAAACTCGATGGTGAAGCTGTCGATCCGGGTCGAGACCGCCCGGATCCGGTTCAGGAAATAGTTGTAGGCCATGACCGACGGGATGGCCGCCGCCAGCCCCGCCGCCGTCGCGACCAGCGCCTCCGCGATGCCGGGGGCCACCGTGGCGAGGGTCGCGCTTCCCGAGGCGGCGATCCCGGAGAACGCGTTCATGATCCCCCAGACGGTCCCGAACAGGCCGATGAACGGCGTCGCGCTACCGGTGGTGGCCAGGAAGGGAAGGTAGGTCTCCATGAGGGAGGTTTCCTCGTTGGCGGCCTTCCGCATCGCGCGTTCCACATTCTCCAGCGGAAACGCGCCGGTGCGCGTTCCCACGCCGGCGGGTTCCGCGGCGCGGCCCCGCTGGATCCGCGTCAGCTCCAGGTACCCCGTCCGGAAGACCTCGGTCATCGGGGTGCGCTCCGACTTCTCCGAGAGGTCGAACAGGACGGAGAGGCTTTTCCCTTCCGCGAAGGACTTGGCGAACTGCGACTGGTGCCTCTCGATTCCCTTGAACAGCTTGAACTTGAGGATGATGATCGCCCAGGAGACGACGGAGAAGACGACCAGCAGAAGGAGAACGAACTTCACGATCGGGCCGGCGAGCAGGACGTGCTGGAACACCCGGGTGTCCAGGATCCCCGCAGCCGCCGGAATGACCGTCACCGGCATTCCGAAATATGGCATCAGCGCGCAAACCTCCCCACAGATAATAACACCCCTATATATAGGAAATTCCCCCCCGGTTCAACGGCCTTGACATTTCCTCCATGGAAAAATAGGATACCTTCCTGTAAGAGAAAAGGGGAGGCCGGGATTGAAAAAATCGCGCAACACCCGACAGCGCGCCGTAATCCTCGAAATCCTCCGTAGAAACGAATCCGCACATCCGACCGCCGACACGATCTACCGGGAAGCCCGGAAGGTCCTCCCCAACATCAGCCTGGGGACGGTCTACCGGAACCTCAACTTCCTGCGCGAGCAGGGCCACGTCCAGGAGATCCACTCGAACGCGGAGGCGTCCTCCCGGTTCGAGTGCAACTGCCCGCCTCACGCCCATTTTCACTGCACCCGCTGCCAATCCGTGCGGGACATCCCGCTGCCGGATTGCCTGCAGAACGTCCAGTGGGACAACACCCACTCCATCTCCTCGGTCAATTCCATGGAACTGCACATCCTGGGGGCCTGCAGCGGCTGCGAGCCGGCCCGGAACTGACCTCCCGGAAATAAGGACACCTCCCCTGCCCGAAAGGTTCTGGGACAGCGGGTTGGAATGCAAAAGGGGCGCCGCGCGGCGCCCCTTTTGCGTACTTCCCGTTCCTGTGACGGTTTACGCGATCAGCCGAGCTTCCGGCCTCCCTCGGCCGCCCACTTCTCCAGCATGTCGGTCGTGACCGACTTCGGACGCTCGATCGCGTAGCCCAGCGCGCGGTCCCAGGTGATGTTGGCGAGGACGCCGAGGGCGCGGCCCACGCCGAAGAGCACGGTGTAGAAGTCGTACTCGACGAGGCCGTAGTACCACTGGATGACGCCCGACTGCGCGTCGACGTTCGGCCACGGGTTCTTCGCCTTCCCGTGCTCCCGGAGGATGTCCGGCGCCACCTTGTAGATCATGTTCACCAGCTTGAACATCGGGTAGTCCGGCAGGTGCTTCTGGCAGAACTCCATCTGCGAGGTGTAGCGCGGGTCGGTCTTGCGGAGCACCGCGTGGCCGTACCCGGGGATGACCTGGCCGCTGTTCAGGGTGTCCCAGAGGAACTTCTTGAGCTCCTCCTCGGTCGGCAGCTTGCCGCCCAGCTTCTTGAACACGCCCTGGATCCAGCCCAGCACCTCCTGGTTCGCCAGGCCGTGGAGCGGGCCCGCCAGGCCGTTGATGCCGGCCGACAGGGCGTAGTAGGCGTCGGACAGCGCCGAGGCCACGAGGTGCGTGGTGTGGGCCGAGACGTTGCCGGACTCGTGGTCGGAGTGGAGGATGAAGTACATCCGGGCGACGTCGTCGTAGGGCTTGGCGATCCCCATCATGTGGGCGAAGTTGCCGCCCAGGTCCAGGGCGGGGTTCGACGCGATCGGCGTGTCGCTCTTGTATTTCATGCGGTAGATGTAGGCGGCGATCGCCGGGAGCTTCGCCATCAGGTTCGTGCAGTCTTCGTACATCGGGTCCCAGTACTCGGTCTTCTTCATCCCCTCGCTGTACCGCTTCGCGAAGAGGGATTCCCGCTGCATCGCCAGGATGGCGGCGGAGAACATGGTCATGGGATGGGTGTCGCGCGGCATCGCGCGGAGGACGTCGAACACGTATCCCGGGATCGCCGCTCTCGACTTGAAGTCCTCGACGACCGCCAGGGTCTGTTCCATGGTCGGAACTTCTCCGGTCAGGAGGAAGTACCAGAAGCCTTCCACGTAGGGGTACTCCGACCCGGGGACCTTGGGCAGCGCCGCGAACGTCTCGGGGATCGTCTTGCCGCGGAAGCGGATCCCCTCCTACGGGTCGAGGTAGGAGATGTCGGTCACGAGGGACCGGACGCCCCGCGCCCCGCCGATGCACTGCTCGATCGTGACCTGGTCGATGATGGTCTTCCCGAGTTCCTTGACGAGCTTCGTGGTGCGGGGACGGTGGGCCTGGATCTTCTCGAACAGCTTCTCTTTCAATGTCGTTTTTTCCATAACCTTCGACATGCTGTCGAACCCCCTTTCATGGGATGGCGTGATTTGACGGATCGGCTAGCTACGCTTATGCTCGCACCCTCCTTTCCGTACCTGGTGGATTCTTCCAATTATACCAGCGGAAGCGGCAACATCCTTTCGCGATGCGGCGGTCCCGGAACCCTCTTCCCGTATTCGGAACGCCGCTCCTATAATGTAGTAGATGTGCTTGAATCGGATCCGGCAGATTGTATACCGTATACAGCCGTATATCTTAATAACAAGAAAGGTTTCCGCAAGTCAAGCCAAAAGCGGCCCATTTGACCCGGGGGAGATTCCCTTGTAGGATAAGCAACTTACAGGTCAACGAAACGACCGCGAATCCCAAGGGGGATGCAGGAGGATCCAGGTGGGCATTCTGGAGCAAAAAATCATCATCTTCGACGGGGCCTGCGGCACGAACCTGCAGCGCGTGGGCGTGCCCGCTTCCGCCTGGCAGGGGCACGAGGGATGCAATGAATTCCTGAACCTTTCGGCCCCGGAGCTGATCTCGGAGCTGCACGGCGCGTTCCTTGCGGCCGGGGCCATGGCCGTGGAGACGAACACCTTCGGGGCCAACGACGTCGTCCTGGCCGAATACGGCCTGCAGGACCGTGTCGAGGAAATCAACGCCGCGGCGGTCGCCTGCGCGCGGGACGCGATCCGGCGGCATGGGCGGGAGGCGCTGGTCGCGGGGGCCGTCGGGCCGACCACCAAGCTGCCGTCCCTGGGCCACATCCCCTTCGATGCGATGGCGAAATCCTACGCCCGCCAGGTGCGCGCGCTGGTCGAAGCGGGAGCGGACCTGTTGCTGATCGAAACCTGCCAGGACCTCCTGCAGGTCAAGATCGCGCTGGTCAGCTGCTTCGGGGAGCTGGAGGCGCTCGGGAAGAAACTCCCCGTGATGGTGTCCCTGACGGTGGAGAGCACGGGGACGATGCTGGTGGGCACGGACGTGGCCGCCGCGGCCGCCGCGATCGAGCCGTTCCCGGTCTTCTCGGTCGGGCTCAACTGCGCGACGGGTCCGGAAGGGATGAAGTCGCACATCCGGTACCTCTCCCGGCGCTGGCCCGGAAGGGTGTCCTGCATCCCCAACGCGGGGATGCCGCAGGTGATCGACGGGCAGACCGTCTACCCCCTTTCGCCGGAAGCCTTCGCGGAGCAGATGAAGGCGTTCGTCCTCACGGAAGGCGTAAGCATCGTGGGCGGCTGCTGCGGCACCACGCCGGAGCACATCCGCCGCCTGGCGGATGCGCTCTCCGGGGTCGTGCCGGCGGACCGCCGGCCGGAGTGGCAGCCCTCCCTCGGAAGCCTCTACCAGGCGGTCGAGATCCGGCAGGACATCCCCCCGATGCTGATCGGAGAGCGGGCCAACGCCAACGGCTCGCGCCGCTTCCGCGACCTGCTCCTGGCCGATGATTACCCCGGGGCGTTGCGGATCGCCCTCGAGCAGCAGGAGGAAGGGGCCCACGCGGTGGACCTGTGCACCGCCTACGCCGGCCGCGACGAGAAGGCCGACCTCGTCGCGCTGACGCGCCTGTTCGCGCAGTCGGTCAAGATCCCGACCGTGATCGATTCGACCAGCCCCGACTGCATCGAGGCGGCGCTGCGGACGCACCCCGGCCGCTGCCTCGTCAACTCCATCAACCTGGAGGACGGGGGGAAGAACCTCGAGCGGGTCTGCCGCCTGGCGAAGACTTACGGGGCCGCGGTCATCGCGCTGACGATCAACGAAAAGGGAATGGCCATGACGGTCGAGGACAAGGTCGAAACGGCCCGCGCCATCCACGACCTGGCGGTGGGGAGGTACGGCCTTCGACCGTCCGACCTGATCTTCGACGTCCTCACGTTCACCGTCGGTTCGGGCGACCCGTCCCTGGACGACGCCGCGAAAACGACCCTGGCCGCCATCCGGAAGGTCAAGGAGGAACTGCCGGGCACCTTTACGAGCCTGGGCGTGTCCAACGTCTCGTTCGGCCTGTCCCCCCGCTCCCGCAGGATCTTGAATTCCGTGTTCCTGCACGAGGCGGTCGAGGCGGGGCTCGACGCCGCGATCGTCGACGCGGCCAGGGTCCTTCCGTTCTCCAAGATCCCCGAGGACGACCGCCGGGTCTGCCTCGACCTCCTCTACAACCGCCGGATGGACCCGCAGGGTTCTCCGCTGTCCGTTTTCCTCCGCCATTTTTCCGGCAAGGAGGAGCCGGGAGGCGCCGCCCCCGCGACGGACGCCGCGGCGCTCTCCCCGGAAGAGCGGCTGGCGGAAAAGGTGGTCGCGGGCGACAAGGAGGGGCTGGAGGACCTCCTGTCGATCCTGCTGACCCGCCGCCCCGCCCAGGCGATCATCGGCCAGCTGCTGGTTCCGGCCATGCGGCGCGTGGGCGACCTGTTCGGGCGCGGCGAGATGCTCCTGCCGTTCGTGCTCCAGTCGGCGGAGGTCGTGCGGGAGAGCGTGCACCGCCTGGAGCCCTTCCTCGCGGGGGAAGAGAGGGACGCCGGGAAGAAGGTGCTGCTGGCCACGGTGGCGGGCGACGTCCACGACATCGGGAAGAACCTGGTCGACATCCTGCTCTCCAACAACGGCTACAAGGTCTTCAACCTCGGGATCAAGGTGCCCGCGGAGACGATCATCGAGAAGGCGCGGGAGCACGCGGTGGACGCCATCGGCCTGAGCGGGCTGCTCGTCAAATCGGCCATCGTCATGCAGGAGAGCATGCCGCAGTACGCGGCGGCGGGCCTGTCGGTGCCGATTCTCCTGGGCGGGGCGGCGCTCACGGAAAAGTTCGTGGCGGAAAGCTGCGTCCCCGGGTACCCCGGCCCCGTCGTCTACTGCGCCGACGCGTTCGCGGGCCTGTCGGCGATGCGCGCGCTGGACGGCGGCACCCTGTCCTCCACCACGCATGACGCGCGGGCGGACGCGCGGCAGGTGAAGCCCGGCGTGCGGACCGAGCGCGTCTCCCGCGACAACCCGGTGCCCGTCCCTCCCTTCCTGGGAGCGCGGCACGTGACGGACATCGACCTTTCGGCCGTGTACCCGTACGTCAACGAGCAGGCTCTGTTCCGCGGCCGGTGGGGGTACCGGCGCGGAAAGATGTCCGCCGAGGAGTATGACCGGCTCATCCGGGAGAAGGTCCGCCCGGCCTACGAGGGGCTCAAGCGCCGCAGCGCCCTGGAGGGGCTTCTCCGTCCGAAGGCGGCGTACGGGTATTTCCGCTGCCGTTCCGAAGGCGACGCGGTCGTCGTCGAACACGGCGGTGCGGCGCACGCCTTCCCGTTCCCCCGGCAGAGCGCCCCCCCGCACCTGTGCATCGCGGATTACTTCAAGACGCGGGAGGAAGGGGGCGACATCGTCGCCTTCTTCGTGGTCACCGTCGGCGAGCGGATCGGGGAGGTCACGCACCGGCTGTTCGACACCGACCAGTATCACGATTACCTCATGCTGCACGCCTTCGGCGTGGAGGTGGCGGACGCCCTGGCGGAATACTGGCACGAGGTGATGCGGGAGGAGCTGGGGATCGGGCAGCGGAAACCCTCGGGGCCCGGCGGCTACGTCGTGCAGGAGTACCAGGGCTCCCGCTACGGGTTCGGCTACCCGGCGTGCCCGGACCTCTCGGCGCACCAGGCGGTGTTCGAGCTGCTCACGCCCGGGGAGATCGGCATCACGCTCACGGAATCGATGGAAATGGTGCCGGAGCACACCACTTCGGCGATCGTCGCCCACCACCCCCAGGCCAAGTACTTCGCGGTATAGGAAGGGGACGGCCCCATGAAAAAGTACATCTGCGCGAACTGCGGCTACGTCTACGATCCCGCGGCGGGGGACCCGATGAGCGACGTCCCGCCCGGCACCCCGTTCGACGCCCTGCCCGACGGCTGGGTCTGCCCCATGTGCTACGCCGCCAAGTCGCAGTTCGACGAGCTCGACTGATCATGCGCTCCCTCGCTCACGGTCACCGGCTGCGCCTTCCGAGTGGGGCGCGAATCGCCGATTGGGGGCGTTCCCTGCCTGCGCTGGATGACGCATCGGGGGTACCCGGCGGAGTCGCCGCAGGAGGGGGGCGCAGTGAGGTAAAGCGCAGCCGTGCAGGTTCACCGCACGGCGAGCCACGAACGGAGCCCCCCCTCCGAGGCGGCGCAGCCGGTGCCGCCCGATCCTGCGCAACGCCTTCCGATGGTGAGGAACCGAGGTGATGCGGAACATCCTGGAGCGCATGAAGGAGTCCCCGCTGCTGTTCGACGGGGCGATGGGCACGATGATCTACGAGCGGGGCGTGTTCATCAACACGTGCTACGACGAGCTGTGCCTGTCCAACCCGAAGCTCATCTCCCAGATCCACCGGGAATACGTGGAAGCCGGGGCCGACGTGATCGAGACGAACACGTTCGGCGCGAACCGCTTCATGCTCCGCCCCTACGGCCTGTCGGACAAGGCCGAGGCGATCAACCGCCAGGCCGTGCGGCTGGCCCGGGAGGCGGCCGGCGACTCCGTCTTCGTCGCCGCCGCGGTGGGGCCCTGCCTCCGGCCGGACCAGATCATCCCCGAGGAGCGCGTCGCCGAGGTGGAGGGGGCCTTCGCGGAGCAGCTGGGGGCGCTTGCCGCGGAGGGCGTGGACCTGGTCGTGTTCGAGACGTTCACCCACCTGCGCGAGCTCCAGGTGGGCGCGCTCATCGCGAGGCGCCTGGGCATGCCGGTGCTGGCCTCCTTCGTCCTGAACGAGCGCGGGGAGACGGCCGTCGGCACCCGGGCGGAGACGATGGCGCGGACCCTGTCGACCGACCCGAACGTCGACCTCGTCGGGATCAACTGCGGCGTCGGGCCTGCAGGGGTGTTCGACGCGCTGCAGGCGGTCCTGCCGGTGACGACGAAGCCGGTCGTCGTGATGCCGAACGCGGGGCTGCCCCGGGACATCGCCGGCCGGATGATCTACCTGACGAGCCCGGAGTACTTCACCGAGTACGCCAAGAAATACATCGAGATGGGGGTGCGCGGCGTCGGGGGCTGCTGCGGCACCACGCCGGCGCACATCCGCACGGCCTCGCGCGCCGTCAAGTCCCTGAGCGGCGTGAAGAAGCACGTGAAGGTGCGCGCGTACGCGCGCCAGGAGCCCCTGGTGCACGTGGTCGCGTCCGAGAAGAAATCGCGGCTGGCCGCGAAGCTCTTCGCGGGGGAGAAGGCCGCCTCCGTGGAGATCCTGCCCCCGCGGTCCTGGGACATGACGGAGATGCTCGCGAAGGTGCGGCGCTGCGCCGAGGCCGGCGTGGACGCGATCAACATCCCCGACGGCCCCCGGGCCAGCGCGCGGGTCTCCCCGATGATCGCCGCCCTCACCATCCTCCGGGAGGTCGGGATCGAGCCGATCCTGCACTACTGCTGCCGCGACCGGAACCTGATCGGGATGCAGTCCGACCTGCTGGGGGGATACGCGGCGAAGCTCGCCAACTTCCTCATCATCACCGGGGACCCGCCGAAGCTGGGGGAGTACCCCGACGTGACCGGCGTCTTCGACGTCGACTCGATCGGCCTCACGCAGGTGGCGACGAACCTGAACCGGGGCTACGACATCGGCGGGAACCCGATCTCGCCCCCCACCGGGATCTTCATCGGGGTGGGCGCCAACCCGTGCGCGGTCGACCTGGAACGGGAGATCGACCGGTACTTCCGCAAGATCGACGCGGGGGCCGAGTTCGCGATCACGCAGCCGGTGTTCGATGCCGACGCGCTGCTGCGGTTCCTCGACCGCGTGGAGGGACACTCCCGGACGATCCCCGTGCTCGCGGGAGTCTGGCCGCTGGTCAGCTTCAAGAACGCCGAGTTCATGAACAACGAGGTCCCCGGCGTGGTCGTCCCCCGCGAGATCCTGGAACGGATGTCCCGCTGCCGCTCCAAGGAGGAAGGGCACCGGGTGGGCATCGAAATCGCGCGGAAGATCATCGAACGGATCTCCCCCCGCGTGAGCGGCTTCCAGGTGAGCGCCCCGCTGGGGAACGTCGAGACGGCGCTTGCGGTGCTGGGCCGGACGGCGAAACCCGGAGCTGGAAAGGAATCCTAATAGTTGACAACCTTCTCGAATGTTCCTGTAAGATTGTCGATATGGAAGAATCGGGCCTGAAATTCTCCGAGGACCACCTCTGGGTGCTGGAGATGGGGGAAACCGCGCGCGTCGGGCTGACCGAGTACGCCCAGGAGCAGCTGGGCGAGATCGTCTCGGTCACCTACGCCGAAATCGGCAGGTTCATCGAGCCGGGGGACCCGATCGGAGAGCTCGAATCCCAGAAGACCGTCATCGAACTCGTCTCCCCGATCACGGGAACCATCAAGGCGGTGAACGAGATCGTCATGGAAGACCCTTCTCTGATCAACGTGGACCCGTACGGGAAGGGATGGCTGATCGAGGTCGAGGTCAACGAGGCCGAGGAGATCGAGAGGCTGATGAACTCCGAAGAATACGAAGCCTTCGTAGAGGATTGAACGCATTCAAGGAAAGGTGATGACGCCCGGCGATTCCCCGCAGCCCACTCCTTCGACCGACACCAGGCGCAGCTTCCTGAACATAGCGATCGGAACCTTGGGGGCGGTGTTCGCCGCGTCCCTGGCCTATCCCCTGTTCCGGTATCTCTGGCCCCGGGGCGACCGGACCGGCGGGGAGGGGCGCGTCGGGATCCCGATGGAGGAGATGCTGGCCGGCCAGTCCCGCATCGTCCTCGTGGGGGGCGAACCGGTGCTCGTCATCCGGGAGACGAACCGGACGGTCGCGCTGTCCGCCACGTGCACCCACATGAGCTGCATCGTGAAATACCGGGGGGCGGGCGTCATCGTGTGCCCCTGCCACGCGTCGGCATTCGACCTGAGCGGCAACGTGACCGCCGGCCCGGCCCCGCGGCCCCTCCCCTCCTATCCCGTGCGGATCGAGGGAAACCAGATCGTCGTCGGATCGTGAAACCACCGCGGGAGCCCGAACGGGAATGACCGAAGAAAAGACGCCGGCCGAAGAACCGAAGCGGGACGCCTCCGTGCAAAAGCGCGAGGAGTTCGAGAAGCGCACCGTGTTCACGGAGATGTTCAACCTGTTCTCCCTGGTGGGCTTCCTCTACGGCGCGCTCGACGAGCGCCTCTCCGTCCAGGAGGGGATGCAGCGGCAGTTCGGGAAGCCGGTCTGGTTCTACCGCACGCGGCTGGAGAACAACCTGCTGGCCTGCCTCGGGGGGATCTCCTTCCTCTTCTACCTCTTCCAGGTGGTGACGGGCGTCCTTCTCCTGATGCATTACCGGCCGACCACGGCCGAGGCGTACCGCAGCGTGGTCGACATCACGAACCATGTCCCGTACGGGTGGCTGGTCCGCGGGATCCACCGCTGGGGGGCCAACCTGATGATCGTGACCGTCCTTCTCCACATGATGCGGGTCTTCTTCACGGCCGCGTACCGCTCCCCCCGGGAGGTCACCTGGGTCAACGGGGTGCTGCTCCTCGTCTTCACCCTGGCCTTCGGGTTTTCCGGGGTCCTCCTGCCGTGGCACCAGCTGTCGTACTGGGCCACCTCGGCGGGAACGGACACCCTCTCCGCGATCCCGGTCGTCGGCGAAGGGATCAAGTACTTCGTGCGCGGCGGCGCCACGATCGGGCAGCTCGCGCTGACGCGGTTCTTCGCCTTCCACGTCGTCATCCTCCCCGGCCTGATGCTGATGTTCCTGGTCCTGCACTTCCTGATGATCCGCCGTCAGGGGATTTCCGAGCCGCTCTAGGAGACGCGACGGCCATGGCGCAATACGAGGACATCGAGGCCTACCGGAAATACGGGAGCGAGCCGTTTTTCCCGCATCACGTCCTCCGCCAGGCGATCCAGTTCCTGGCCGTTTTCGCCCTGCTGGTCCTCCTCGCGTCCCTGGCCCCCGGGCCGATGCTCCCCAAGGCCGACCCGTTCGACGCGCCGGCGAACGTCAAGCCGGACTGGTATTTCCTGTCGGCCTACCAGTTCCTGAGGCTGACGGAGAAGCTGTCGTTCCTGGGGCAGTGGGTGCCCCGGGTGCTCGGCGTGCTCGTGCAGGGGCTGGGCGCGATGGCGGTCTGGTTCCTCCCGTTCTGGGACCGGAACCCGGAGCGCCACCCCTCGAAGCGCCCCCTGGCCATCCGGGTCGGCATCGGCATCACCTTTTTCCTGCTCGCCATGACCCTGTGGGGCCACTTCTCATGAGCAGCCGCGGGATCGGCTGCGTTCCCTCGCAGGGGGGCTCCGATCGTGGCTCGCCGTTCGACGAAGCCGAACGGCTGCGCTTTACCTCACTCCGCCCCCCTGCTGCGTCCACTCCGCCGCCCCCGAATAGCAAGGCGCACGCCGCTGGCAGGTCCGGCGCAGCGCCTTCCGTTGCGGCGCCGTTGTCACGATTCGTTTCCCTGATATTGCTGGCGGCGTTCCTGGCGTTCGGTGCGGCATCCGCCCCGGCGGCCGAGGATGCGCCCGACAGCTGCGTCGCGTGCCACATCCGTCTCGGCGGCAGGCTCGGCCCTCCCGTTCGGGAGTTCGCCGGGAGCGTGCACCGCGAGGCGGGGCTCACCTGCGTGACCTGCCACGGCGGGGACCCCTCCCTCCCGGGGGAGGAATCCATGAGCCCGGCGCGCGGCTTCCGCGGGAAGCCCGGGACGCGGCAGGTCCCCGAATTCTGCGCCCGCTGCCACTCGAACATCGCCATGATGCGGCAGTACAACCTGCGCACCGACCAGCTCGCGGAATATCGGACGAGCGTCCACGGAAGGCGCCTGTACGATAAGAACGACACGAACGTCGCCGTTTGCACCTCCTGCCACGGGCGGCACGGCATCCGCCGCAAGACCGATCCCCTGTCCCCGGTGTTCCATGCCAACGTGCCGAAAATGTGCGCGGGATGCCATTCCGACGCCGAGAGGATGAAGCCGTACCGGCTCCCCACCGACCAGCTGGCGAATTTCGAGAAGGGAGTCCACGGGCAGATCCTCTCGGGGAAGATCCCGGGGAAGAACCCGAGCCGCGCTCCCAACTGCGCCACTTGCCACGGCATCCACGGCGCCTCGCCGCCCGGGATCCGCGAAGTGTCCAATGTCTGCGGCAACTGCCACGGCGCTGTGATCGGCTACTTCCGGGATAGCCCCCACTTCAAGGCGGTCCAGGAGTCCGGGGAGCCCAAGTGCGTCACCTGCCACGGGAACCATTCCAACCGCAAACCCACGCTCAAGGTTTTTTCGGGGAGCGGGCCCGGGGAGTGCGGCTCGTGCCACGAGGCGAAGAGCCGGGCGCTCGAGTTCGCCGGGCACGTGCGAAGCCTTTTGGGGGGGATCGAAAGCAGCATCGAGGAGCTCGGGATGGACTTGGCCGAGGCCGAGAGGACGGGGCGCAACACGGAGAAGCTATCGGCCGCGCTGGACGGCGCCCGCTACAAGCTGATCGAGGCGGGGCCGGCGGTCCACGCCTTCTCGATCGAGAAGATCCTCCCGCTCATCCATGACGCGGACGGGTTCATCCGGCAGGCCCGGCAGGAGGTCCGCATATCCCGGGAAGAGCTCAAGCAGCGGCGTTCGGTGGCCGCGTATGCCGTGACGGTGCTCCTCCTGCTGGCCGCCCTGCTGGGGGTCAAGCTCGCACTCCTTCCGAAGAACACCCCCTCCGGAGAGATTAAAGGTTGAATTCCGGCTCCGAGGCCGGGTAGAATCCCTATTTCGCATACAGGTTGCAGGAATGGTTCCTGCTTAAGGAAGGCGTGCCATGGACGATGATCGGAAGGACAAGGAACAGGAGACCCAGGACCCGTCCGACAGGACGCGTGCGAACAAGCTGCTCGAAACGATCGGGATGCACGTCCCGAAAGGGAGGCAGGACCGGCTCCATCTCCAGCCCCGTTTCTTCAAGTTTATCGGGTTCCTCGCCATTCTCATCCTGATCTTCTCCGTCGGGATGTTCGAGTTTTCGACCAGCCCCCACTTCTGCGCGAGCTGCCACATCATGAAGCCGTACTACCAGGCGTGGAGCACCTCCAAGCACAACCACGTGCCGTGCGTGGACTGCCACTACCCGCCCGATGTCCGGGACAAGATGGTCCTCAAGTTCCAGGCCCTCACCCAGGTCGTCAAGTACGTCACCCGCACCTACAGCTCCAAGCCGTACGCCGAGATCAGCGACGAATCGTGCCTCCGGAAGGGATGCCACGAAACGCGCCTGCTGCAGGGCCAGGTGGTCTTCTCCCCGCCGCAGAAGCCGGGGAAGCCTGCGATCAAGATCCGGTTCGACCACAGGCCCCACCTGACCGACCTCAAGCGCGGCAAGAAGCTCCGGTGCACGAGCTGCCACAGCCAGATCGTGGTCGGGAACCACATGGAGGTCACCACGAGCACCTGCTTCCTGTGCCACTTCAAGGGGGCCAAGTTCGGCCGCGCCGAGAATCCGATCGGCGGGTGCGGGAACTGCCACGGGGCGCCGGAAGGCGACATCAAGATCGGCGACGCGAAGTTCAACCACAAGGAGATCGTCGGCGTGCGGCACGTGGCCTGCCAGAACTGCCACCTCGAGGCCATCCAGGGGGAGGGAGAGGCCAAGAAGGAGCGCTGCTTCCAGTGCCACAACGAGCCGGCGCGCCTGTCCCATTTCTCCGACATCGATTTCATGCACAAGAACCACGTGACCGACCACAAGATCGACTGCACGCACTGCCACGAGCCGATCAAGCACGCGGTCAAGACCACCGTCGAGCCGCTCCAGTACGACTGCTCCGTGTGCCACGAGAAGAAGCACAACATCCAGAAGCAGCTCTACATGGGGATCGGCGCCCGCGGCGTGTCGAACCGTCCGAGCGTGATGTTCGTCACGAACGTCGACTGCGTGGGATGCCACCTCGTGCCGAAGATGTCGGCCGCAACCTCCCCCTTCCTGGGGCAGACGTTCAAGGCCTCGGAGGCCGCGTGCCTGGGATGCCACGGCGACGACTTCCGGGGGATCCTGGGCGAATGGAGGAAGACGATCGACAAAGCCCTGGCGGAGACCCGGCCCGCCGTCGAGAAGGCGAAAGCGGCCGCGGCCCGGGGCGGGAAGGAGAACCCCAAGGCCGCCCAGCTGGCCAGGGACGCCGAGTACAACTACCACTTCGTCCTCTACGGGAAGGGCGTCCACAACGTGGACTACGCCGTCGACGTCCTGTCGAAGGCCAAGTCCGACGCGGAAGCGGCGGTCGCTTCCGGCAAATAACTCGGGGACGTTCTTAAAACTTTTCGAAAGGGGACGTTCTGAAAACTTTTCAGAAGGGGACGTTCTGAAAACTTTTCRGAAGGGGACGTTCTTTAAGTTTTTGCAGGATTTAAATAATAAAAAAACTTAAAGAACGTCCCTTAACTTCATATCAAAGTTTTCAGAACGTCCCCGGGGCATTAAAAAGTTTAAGAACGTCCCAAAGTTATTTCTTCCCCTTCATCTCCTTGAGGACCTTCTCGAGGGAAGCCTGCGCCGACTTGAGCAGTTCGATGCTCAGCCGGAAGTTGTGGGTCCCCCGCCCGTTGGAGACCGCGAGATAATTCGCCTCGGCCTGCCGGAGAAGGGTCTCCTCCGCGTCCACTTTCCTTCCCATTTTCTTGCTGCGGGCGACGAACTCCTTGGCCTCCTCGAGAGACACGGC
>PQAK01000198.1 GCA_003105225.1 Deltaproteobacteria bacterium
GTGGACCCGCTCGGGTACCTGGACATGCTCCATGCCGTGCGGGGGGCGGCCCTGGTGCTCACGGACTCGGGAGGGCTGCAGGAGGAGACGACGGCCCTCGGCGTGCCCTGCATCACGATCCGGGAAAACACGGAGCGCCCCGTGACGGTGGACGTCGGCACGAATACCCTCGCGGGCACGGACCCGGAGGCCATCCTGTCCATCGCGCGGGAAATTCTCTCCGGCAGGGGGAAGAAGGGGAACCGGCCTCCCCTGTGGGACGGAAGGGCGGCGGAGCGGATCGCCGACATCCTGCTCGGAGCTATCGCCACATCGCCGCGATGAACGCGGCGGCGATCTTCGCCATCCCCTGGTCGCTCGGGTGGACGCGATCGGGACTTGCGTCCGCGGTGTCCGGGTCGTAGGCCGCCGAGGCGTCCACGCAGAGGACATTCATCCCGTCGGCGGCGAGCGTGTCGCAGACGTCCCGGATGGCCGCGTTGAAGAGCGCGACTGCCGCGTCGCTTCCCCGGTTCCAGTCGGGAGAACCGAGCGCGTACCCCGCGGCGGACATCCGCAGGGTGTTGCCGACGTAGACGAACGGGCGTGCTTCGGGCAATGGGCCCAACCCCGCCGCCCAGTCGAAGAAGACGTTGTCCGCGGCGCTGGTTACCGTCAGGACGACCGTGTGCCGTCCCGGGGAAAGGCCCGTCAACCGGATCAGGAAGGGAACGTACGGGAATCCGCTTGCCGGCGCCCGCGACGCATTGGCGGACCATGTTCCCCGGTCCACGTTGTCCACTGCCAGGGAAAACGCCCCGGACCCCCCGAACCGGGCGGCGGCGCCGACATAGATCACGGATCCGTCGACCGAAAACGCGGCCGTCGCTCCCTGCTGGGCGGACGATTTCCCCAGGGCGGCGTAAGCGGGAGAGGGGTCCCATAACCCCGTATACGCGACGTTGTCGGCGGTTGCGCGGGTCTTTGCGGCTTCCGGGAGCGCCAGCCACGCCATGGCGGCGAAGAGCCCGTTTCGATACGTCGAAATCCCTTCGTTGTCGGTGCCGAACTGCCGCATGTCGTTGAAGCCCGCGAGGGTGAAGTAGTTGGCGTCCGCGGCCACCGATTCGGAGTACATGAGCGGGACCTGGTCGGCGAGTTCCATCCCGCTCTGCGCCCGGTTCGTAAGCGTCCAGCCGTTCCGCCGCGCGATGACGTTCGCGTAGGCGGACTGGTTGTCGGTCGCGCCGACGCCGACCGTGATCGAGTCCCCGAAGCAGGTCGCCCGCGTGCCGAGGTTCCTGGCGGGCCCCGCCGCCGTCGTCCCTCCCCCTCCCCCGCCGCCTCCGCACCCCAGGCACGACAGGAGCAGGAAAGCCGACAACGCCCGGGCGATATTCCACCCTTGACATACGGAGTTCCTCTGCGTGGAGTCCGGCGATTCAAGAAGCAGGGGGGAGCTTCCGGCGTCGCTTGCATTTCGCGGGAAAGGCATCTGCTTTTGCTACCTTGATGGATGGCTCACGGTATCACGGCAGGCCGTGGAGTTCAACGGAAACGTAAGCGGCGGGGCCCTTTTCTAAGGACCCCGCCGCATCTTGCCGCACCGCGCTTCGTGATGCCCGCGGATTTTTTTTTTAGTTCACCGTGTAGGTGATGGTGGAAAGCGCGTCGAACGGGTTGGCCGATCCTACGTTGCGGACCTGCACCTGGATCTCCCAGGAGCCGGCGACACCGGTCCATGCCCAAGTGTTGGAGGGTCCATACGGCCGGGCGACGCTGAACGCCGGGTCCCCGACCCTCCGCCCGAGGAACTGGTACTCGTAGTTGCCTCCCGCGGGTGTGGCGGTCCCGGTGAAGGTGATCTGCGTGCCGGCCACGGCCGGGCTGGCCGGGCTCGCGCCCAGCGTCACGGCGACCGTGGAGGCGGCGACGGTGTAGAAGATCGTCGACGTCGCCTCGAAGGCTGCCGAGGAGCCGGCTGCCCGCGCCAGCACGATCACTTCGTAGTTGCCCGGGGACACCCCCGTGGTATCCCAGGTCCAGGTGTTGATCGGGTCGTAGTTCCTCGCGGCGGCGAAGACCGGGCTGCCGACGAGCCTGCCGATGAACTGGTACTCGTAGACCCCGCCCCCCGTCGCGTTGGCGGTGAAGGTGACATTGGTTCCGGGGAGCTGGGGACTGGCCGGCGACGCCGTGATGGTCACCCCGGTGGCCGCGGGCGTCGTGACGGTGTAGTTCAGCGACTGGGTCGCCTCGAACGGGACGGCGGCGCCGACATGGCGGACCTGCGCCTGGATCTCGTAGGTGCCTCCCAGGATCCCGGCGGTGTTCCAGTTGAAGACGTTGGAGGCGCCGTACGGCTGCGCGAGGGCGAACGCCGCCTGCCCCGCGCGCCTGCCCAGGAACTGGTACTCATACGGTCCGGTCCCGGCCGCCGTGGCGGTGATGGCGACGATCCCCCCGCCGGCAATGGGGCCGGCCGGAGACGCGGAGAGGGTCATGCCGGCCGCGGCGGGCGGCGGCAGGGCGACGCTGATCGGCACGGTGGCGGACCCCCGGTTGGCGGAGTTCACCGTGACGGCCGGGGGAGGCGTCGTCAGGTTGGCGACGACCCGGGTCCCGGCGGCATTGAGCGCTCCCAGGGTGTTGTCGGTGGCGCTCAAGCCCGCGGCAAGCGCCGGTGGATTCAACTGGTCCCGCGAGGCGGCCTGGATCGTCAGGCTGTTGTCCGCGGGGTTGAAGTTCGCCTGGAAGATGTTCACTTCGTCCACCAGCGGTGCGACGGCGAGGGTGGGAACGGCAGCGTTGTCGCTGATGTTGGTCACCGTGACGTTGGCAGGCATCGTCGCCGGATTGGGGATCGTGATCCGGGTGTAAGCCTCTCCGGTCGCGTTCATCGTCATGTTCGTGGCAGGGATACCCGCGGCGGTGACTTGGAGCGCAGACGGAATTCCCAGGTTGGAGACCGGGCCCGAGACGGCGAAGACGTCGATGTTGGTGGTCGTGGCGTCCTGCGTGTAGGTGGCGCGGTCGACGGTCAAGGGAGTGGCGATGGGGCCGGTGAATACCCTCCCCGAAAGGGCGAACAGGGTCGTCTGAACGGTGTTGACCCCCGGTCCGCCGATGTCCGTCCCGGTGATCCGGAAGAAATTATTGCCGTTGGGGCTACCCGTGACGGTCACCGGAATCGCCGGGTTGCCGAGATACGTGTTCCCCGAGACCGGGTCGACGATGTTCCCGCCGGTCGCCTTGAGGAACGGTCCGATGTTGGTGTTGACCGCCGCCTGCATGTCCGGGGGAAAATAGATGAGGTTGGTCGGAGCGATCGGGTCCTCCACCCGGAACGCCTGGCCGTTCACCCTTGGAGTGGATCCCGCGCCGTCCGTTGTGAACTGGAACGACCCGAACGGATGGGTCACGGTATAAGTCTGGTTCGGGGGGAGGCCGCTCATGCTCTTCAGGACGATCCGCAAAAAGGTGATCCCCGTATTCGGCGTAACGCCGGTCAGGAAGGCCCCCTCCAGGGCGATCCGGAGCTTGGCGATGTCCCCGTTGACGTTCATGATGGCGTCGGCGAGGAAGTAGAAACTCTCGTTCGGGAAGTTCAAGTCGTTGATCGGTCCGGTCGTCGTGATGGGAGCGGGCGGGTTGGTGATCAGCGGATCAAACTGCGGCGTCAGGACGCAGAAGCCGTTCTGGTCGAGACAAAGCTGCAGCGCAACGTTGTTGAGGTCCTGATACCAGTCGGGCAGGGTCGATACCGGGTTGATGGGACCCATCGCCTTCAGGGCCGCCTCCGCACTTCCTGCGAAAAAAGAGAGCAGCAGGATGACCACGATTGCAGCCGATTTGAATGAAACCGGTTTATGCTTCATGAGAAACCCCTTTCTGCGGGCGCTTGGTGTTTAAAACCTTAAATTTCACCGTTTTTACGCACATTCTTCTTGTTCTGTGAATCGAGGCAACCATGATGTCCCAGGTACATACAAGATCGGTGCCAGGTGGAGTCTTGGCAAGATTAACCTTATAAATCAATTGCTTGCCTATTGTATGGGAGGCGATAACGGGGGTGGATACTGGTGTGCCGAAATTTACGCGGATTTAGGAATGGGTAATATTCAAGTTGTAATTCGAATATTTGCTCGTGGTCTGCCCAAACCCGCCATGTAGTCAAATGTCGCAGGGGTAGCCTCGTATACGGGTAGGACATTTCCTCCTTTTCCGCGGGTGGGATCCCCTTGCGGGGACCCCACCCTTTTTTTCGCCGGCGAATCTCGCCGGTTCAGTTCACCGTGTAGGCGGGGATGGTATCCAGCGCCTCGAACGGC
>PQAK01000199.1 GCA_003105225.1 Deltaproteobacteria bacterium
GACGCGACCGCCGGGCCGCAGATGATCAGCGGCGTCCGGGCCTCGTCGATGAGGATCGAGTCCACCTCGTCCACGATCGCGTAATGGAGCTCCCGCTGGACCATGTCCTCCAGCCGGAACTTCATGTTGTCGCGGAGGTAGTCGAAGCCGAACTCGTTGTTGGTCCCGTAGGTGATGTCGCAGGCGTAGGCGGCCTGGCGCTCGTCGTCGTCCATCCCGTGGACGATGACGCCCACCGACATCCCCAGGAACCGGTAGATGCCCCCCATCCAGTCGGCGTCGCGCCGGGCCAGGTAGTCGTTGACGGTGACGAGGTGCACCCCGCGGCCCGTGAGGGCGTTGAGGACGATGGGCAGGGTGGCCACGAGCGTCTTCCCCTCGCCGGTCCGCATCTCGGCGATCTTCCCCTCGTGGAGGACCACTCCGCCCACCAGCTGGACGTCGAAGTGGCGCATCGAGAGGACGCGTCGCGAGACTTCCCGGACCGTCGCGAAAACCTCGGGCAGTATGGCGTCGAGGGGCTCGCCGTTCGCGATCCGCTGCCGGAACTCGGCCGCGCGCGCCGCCAGCCGGTCGTCGGGGAGGGCCGCCGCCTGCGGCTCCAGCTCGTTGATCCGGCGGACGACGTGCCCGATCCGCTCCAGGACACGCTCGTTCTGCGTGCCGAACATCTTCTTGAGAAGGTTTTCGATCATGGGGTCGTTGTCCTCGGGCCTGTTACCATTCTATGCCAAAAAAAATGCCCCTGCGGGGCGGCTCCCCCGGGGGCGCGCCGGATCCCGAGCGGGGCGGCAGCTCCTAATTATTGAGGAAGCGGGACGGGTTCACCGCGAGGCCGTTCACGTGGACCTCGAAATGGAGATGGGGCCCGGTGGTCCGGCCGGTATCCCCCACCGTGCCGAGGGGGTCTCCCTTTTCCACCATGTCGCCCACCGCCACCTGCCGTTCCCGCAGGTGCGCGTAAAGCGACCGGTAGCCGTATCCATGCTCCAGGACGACGATGTTGCCGAAGAGCGATTCGTACCCGCTGCGCACCACCTTGCCCGCGGCGGCCGCCCGAACCGGGGCGCCCGGCCGGGCGAAGATATCCAGGCCGTGGTGGAACACCGGGGTGTCCGTGAAGGGGGAGGTGCGGACCCCGAATCCCGAGGAAAGGATCCCGTGAACCGGCCAGAGGGCGGGGATGCTCGAAAGGACGATCCGGCGGCTGTCCAGCCGCTCCGCGATCCTTTCCAGGTCCTTGACGTCGACGAGGACGGCCTTTCGCAGCTGCTCGAACCGAAGGTCCAGCAGGCGGTCGAGACGGGAGGCGACGGCGGCCTCATGGGTTTCCGTCCCCCCGATGCCTGCCGGCCGGTCCGTCTTCGCGGCGTCGGCCGGGCGCAGCGACTGGTTGATCCGGGCCAGCGATCGAACGCGCTCGTCGATGGCCCGGAGCCGCTCCACTTCCGTATCCAGGCTCTCGAACTTGGAATACAGGTTGTACAGCGTGAGGTTCTGCTCGCTGACGCGTTGGCGGAGCATGCTCAAGTCCCTGAGTTTGGACAGGTTTTCCCGGTAATCGTAGAGGAAATGGGTGGCCGCGAAGAACAGGAGCGCAAGGGTCGCCACGGTCGCCATCAGCCCGGTCCGCCCGATGTGGAACTCGCGGGAGCGCTCGCCGTAGCCGATCCGCAACGATACCGTGTGCCGCTCGCGCACCAATCCCCTCGTGCCTCCCTGGGCCGAAAAAGTAGAACGGTAACCGTATCACAGAAGACCGGATGGTGTCAATCCAACGAAAACGATTGAAAATCGGCAGGTTACGTATATTTTCCGTCTACCCTACGGCCCTTTTCTTGGGCTTCTTGTCCATCCCCCGGTTCTTTGCGACCACCGGGTCCACGATTTCGCCGCAGTTCAGGCATCTCCAGGCATAGAAAAGATCGAGCATGTCCTGGAACCGCTCGTATACCATCACCCCGTTGCACCGGGGGCACCTGACCGGGTGGCTCGAAGTCGGCATCTTCCGCTCCTTCCGCCTGTTCGATGCCGGGCCGGGTTAGGGGTTTCGCGGCAATTTGTCGGCCGGGCCAGAAATATTTTTGTTAAAATGCTTCGGCGGATTCAAGGAAAGGATTGCGGGATGACGAAGAAGCGGCTGGGGGAGCTTCTCGTGGAAACGGGTCTCCTGACGGAGGAGAACCTTACGCGGGCGCTCACCGACCAGCGGTCCATGCGGGGGAAGCTCGGGGAGGTGATCGTCACCCTGGGGATGGCCACCGAAGAGGAAATCGCCCAGGCGTTGTCCATCCAGCTCGGGATTCCCTTCATCTCGCTCCAGCAGACCCCCGTGGAACCGCACGCGATCGAGCTGATCACCGAAAAAGTGGCCCGGAAACACCTGATTCTCCCGATCTCGATCGAGCAGAAGGACCTCCATCTCGCCATGGCGGATCCCTTGAGCTTCGAGGCCTTCGAGGACGTCCGGTTCGCCTCCGGGTACACCATCAAGCCCGCCATCGCCACCCGGACCGACATCCTGTGGGGGATCGACCAGCATTACCACCTGGGCTCGTCCTTGAGCACCATCGTCAAGGACATCGCGGAGGAGCGATCCGTCGAAGTCGTCCAGGAACGCAAGGAGGGGGACTCGAGGGACACCGACGACCTCCGGAAGAAGTCCGAGGCCGCCCCCGTCATCCGGATGGTGAACCTGATCGTCGCCGAGGCGGTCGACCAGGGGGCCTCCGACATCCACGTCGAGCCGACCAAGGCGAACCTCCAGATCCGGAACCGCGTCGACGGGATCCTCCGGAAGACGATGGACCTTCCGAAGTGGGTCCAGGGGGCGGTCATCTCGCGGATCAAGATCATGGCGAAGATGGACATCGCCGAGAAGCGGCTCCCGCAGGACGGCCGGATCGGCGTCCGGGTGGGATCGAAGGGCCTCGACCTCCGGGTCTCCACGATGCCGGCGTCTTTCGGGGAAAAGGTGGTCATCCGGATCCTGGACTCCGCCAACTCCCAGATCCCCCTCGACGGGATGGGGATGGACCCCGGGGAACTGGAACAGATGGACGCGCTGATCCGCAGGCCCCAGGGGATCCTGCTCGTCACCGGGCCGACCGGCTCCGGAAAGACGACCACCCTCTACAGCGTCCTCAACCGGATCAAGAGCGTGGAACGGAACATTACGACGATCGAGGACCCGATCGAGTACGAGCTCCACGGCGTCAACCAGGTGGCGATCCAGGAAAAGATCGGGATGACCTTCGCCTCGACCCTCCGGGCGATGCTCCGCCAGGACCCGGACGTCATCATGGTCGGGGAAATGCGGGACATCGAGACGGTCACGATCGCGATGCAGGCCGCGCTGACCGGCCACCTCGTCTTCTCGACGATCCATACGAACAGCGCCGCGGCCACGATCACGCGGCTGCGGAACCTGGGAGCGCCCTCGTACCTCGTCGCCTCCACCATCAACTGCATCGTGGCCCAGCGGCTGGTGCGCGTCATCTGCGCGAAATGCCGGGCGCCATACGAGCCGGGAGAGCAGGACCTCGCGCGGCTCGGCTTGAAGCGGAACCCGGGAGAGGTGTCCTTCTACCGCGGGGAAGGGTGTCCGTCCTGCGGCGGGACCGGATACCGGGGCAGGACCGGGGTCTTCGAGATCCTCCCGTTCACCCGCCAGATCCGCGACCTCGTGGTCGCGAACGCGTCCGAAACCGACATCCGGCAGCAGGCGGTCGCGGCGGGGATGAAGACGCTTGCGCGTTCGGCGCTGGAAAAGGTGAAAACGGGAATCACCACGCTCGACGAGATGTACCGGGTGGTGGAAACCGAGGAGGATTTCGGGACCGCCTGCCCCTCGTGCAGGAAGTCGCTGGAGCCGGGGTTCATCATGTGCCCGGAGTGCGGCCGTTCGCTGCAGTCCACCTGCCCCGCCTGCCGGAAGATGGTCTCCCCCGACTGGAAATTCTGCCCTTACTGCCGGCACGACTCCCTGAAACCGGCTTCCGGCAGGTCGTTCGCCTGAGGGGAACGCCTCAGGCGATCAGCTTTTCCAGCCTCGTCCGCTGCTTTTCGAGCTTCCGCTGCCCTTCCTCGAGAACGCCGATCAATTCCTTTTTGGCATCGTAGGCCAGGTCCTTCCCCTGCCCGAGGATGCCCTCGGCCTTCTCCCCGACCGCATCGACCATCTCGGAGACGGATTCGGAGAATTCCCCGACGACCCCTTCCGCCTTGCGCCCCGCCTTTTTCGCATACCGGGCGAGGTCTTTCCGCGTGTCCCTGCCGGACTGCGGCGCCAGCAGCAGCGCGACGCCCGCCCCCAGGAGCGCCCCAGCCGTCAACAGGAGAGTGCCCGTCACCACACCGTTCCCGCTCCGTTCCATAGCGCACCTCCCGGTTTTTCAGATTCGATTACAGTATACCGCGAATCCGATTTCGGGGAGGCCGGGCTAGACGAAGTGGCAGGCGGTGAGGCGGCCGGGCGCGGATTCCCGCAGAAGGGGACAGACTTCCTCGCAGACCTTCTGCGCCAGGAAGCAGCGGGTGTGGAACCGGCAGCCGGGGGGAGGCGCGACCGGGCTCGGGATCTCGCCCCGCAGCACGATATTTTCCCGCGGGGTTCCGCCGAGCATCGGGACGGCCGACAGCAGGCTGCGGGTGTACGGGTGCAGCGGCCCGCGGAACAGGTCTTCCGCGGGGGAAACCTCCATCAGCTTCCCGAGGTACATCACCGCCACGATGTCGCTCATGTGGCGGATCACCCGGAGGTCGTGGGAGATGAACAGGTAGGCCATCCCGTACTCTTCCTGGATGTCCTTGAGCAGGTTCAGGATCTGCGCCTGCACCGAAACGTCCAGCGCGGACACCGGCTCATCCGCGACGACCAGCCCGGGCGACAGGGCGATCGCCCGCGCGATCCCGATGCGCTGCCGCTGCCCCCCGGAAAATTCGTGCGGGTACTTGTCGGCCGCATCCGGGGACAGCCCGACGCGCGCCAGCAGGCGCGCCGCCTTCTCCCGGATCTCCTCCCGGCCTCCCATGCCGTGCACCCGCCAGCCCTCCCCGACGATGTCGCGAACCCGCATCCGGGGATTGAGCGACGAATACGGGTCCTGGAAGATGATCTGCATGCTCCTGCGCGTCCGGCGCAGCTCCTCGCCGGACAGGCGGGTGATATCGGTCCCCTCGAACCGGATCCTTCCCCCGTCGGGAGCGATGAGGCGAAGCGCCACGCGGCCGAGAGTGGTCTTGCCGCACCCCGACTCCCCCACCAGCCCCACCGTCTTGCCGTAAGGGACGTCGATGGACACTCCGTCGATCGCGTGGACCTTGAGCATCTCCCGGGAAAAGAAGGACTGCCTCACCGGGAAGTGCTTGTAGATGTTCACCAGGGAGAGGAGCGCCGCGTTTCCGCCGTTCATCCGCGCCCTCCGGCCCGCCGGGCCTTCTGGTAGTGGCACGCCGCGAAGTGGCCCGGCGCGTATTCCTCCAGCGGCGGGTCCGCCCGGTCGCAGATCTCGAGCTCGTCTGCGGCCGACGTCCCCGCGCGGAACCGTTCTCGGGCCCCCTGCCGGAACGGGCAGCGGTCGGCGAACGGGCAGCCGGGCGGAATGGCGCGCAGGTCCGGCACGGAGCCGGGGATCGAAGGGAGCCGCTTCTCTCCGACGGTCCTGCCGGGCAGCGACCGCAGCAGCCCCTGCGTATACGGGTGGATCGGGTCCGCGAACAGGTCCGCGGTGCCCGCGATCTCGACGATCCGCCCCAGGTACATGATGGCGACCCGGTCGGCGAACTCGTGGACGACGCCGAGGTCGTGCGTGATGAGCAGGATCGCCATCCTCCGCTCCTGCTCCCGCATTTCCTTGAGGAGCGCGAGGATCTGGGCCTGGATGGTGACGTCGAGCGCGGTGGTGGGCTCGTCGGCGATCAGGAGCGCCGGCTCGAGGGCCAGCGCCATCGCGATCATCGCCCGCTGCCGCATCCCGCCGCTCATCTGGTGGGGGTATTCCCGCGCGCGGCGCTCCGGGTCCGGCATCTTCACCCGGCGGAGCCATTCCCGCGCCCGCGCGGCGGCCTCCGCCTTCCCGCACGTCCCGTGGGCGGTATAGACCTCGGCCACCTGGTCCCCGATGGTCATCACGGGGTTCAGGGAGGTCATCGGCTCCTG